>NZ_JAMPNV010000001.1:0-199188 GCF_028479565.1 Providencia sp. PROV202
TAACAGGTTCTGAAGTCTGTTGCGCAGCCACTTTCTTGGCTTTCGCTCGAGCAATAGCCGCAGCAACAGCGGCTTTGCGCGGGTCATCTCCCTCTGCGCCGCCTGCAATCACTGGGGTGTCAGATTGGGCTTGCTCTGCAACTTTTTGCGCCTGTTTAGCACGAGCTTGGGCTTTACGCGCTTCTCTTGCTGCAATAACGGCACTATTATCCGGCAATTCGCCCGAAATAATTTTTATTGGTTCAGAGGTTGATGCTTTCTTCGCTTTAACGCGAGCCAGCGCCGCATTAACCGCATCTTTATCCGCAGTATCCACTTGAACCGCTGCTTTTTTATGGCGCTCTTCACGGGCAAGTTTTTCGCGTTCCATTCGCTGCTGTTTGGCTTCAAAACGTAGTTTCGCTTCTGCTGAACGACGTTCTTCTTGGTCTATCTCGCGAATTTCAGCTTTTTCTTGGCGATAATATTGCACCAACGGAATATTACTTGGGCAAACATAAGCGCAAGCGCCACACTCAATGCAGTCGAAGAGGTTATGTTTTTGCGCTTTTTCGTGTTCGTTGCCTTTACTAAACCAATATAATTGCTGGGGCAGTAATCCCGCAGGGCAGGCATCAACACATAAACCGCAACGAATACAGGCTTCTTCGATGGGCTTTTCACCCATTTCTTCTTGGGTAGGAACCAATAAACAGTTACAGATTTTCACCACCGGCACATTCAGATCCGGCAGCGTAAAGCCCATCAATGGGCCTCCCATAATCACCATTTGCTCATTTTCCGGTTCAAAACCGGATTGTTGAAGCAGATGCTTAACTGGAGTGCCTAAACGCGCCCAGAAGTTACCGGGTTGTTTAATCGCTTCGCCCGTCACTGTCACGACCCGCTCAATCAGTGGTTGACCATCAATCACCGCGCGTTTGATAGCAACGACGGTACCGACGTTCTGCATTAGCACGCCAATTTGGGAAGAACGTGCACCAGAAGGGACTTCTTTTCCGGTTAAGATTTTTGTGAGCTGTTTTGCGCCACCCGATGGATATTTTGTTGGGATCACGCGCACAAAAATCTGTGTATCTATAGGCGTCAGCGCACGTTTTAATGCCTTGATAGCTTCAGGTTTATTATCTTCAATACCAATCAGAACTTGGTCTGGATTGAGTAAATGTTGTAAAACGCGGCAACCTTCGATGACCTCTTGGGCATGCTCTTGCATTAAACGGTCATCTGCGGTGATGTATGGCTCGCACTCAGCAGCATTGATAATCAATGTCTTAATGGCATCTTTACCGCCTGCTAGTTTAGAGGCCGTTGGGAAACCTGCGCCGCCTAAACCTGCGATCCCTGATTGCTCAATCTTATTGAGTAAATCGGCGCGTGAAAGTTGTTGGAAATTAGGTTCGGGCTGCAAAGGTGCCCAAGTATCTAAACCATCAGATTTAATTTTGACACACAGCTCTTTTAACCCAGAAGGGTGAGCGGTAACCATCGGCTCAATGGCAACAATGGTTCCTGATGTTGAGGCGTGGACGGGGACTGTGCGACCCGTACCTTTGGTGAGCGGCTGCCCTTTAAGTACAGTATCACCAACTTTAACAATCAGTTCACCTTCAGGCCCTAAATGCTGTTGCAGCGGAATAATCAATTCATCAGGGACGGAAGCGACTCGCATAGGCGTTTGGCTGGATTGCAATTTCATCTCTGGCGGGTGAATACCGCCATCAAAGTCCCAAACATTATCTTTTTTCAACCACTTAAATAAATTAAGCATGGGAACCCTCTTTAGCTGAAGAAAGAGGTGCATCCGTAATGTTTTTAACGGGGATGGTGTTTAAATCCCATTTCCAGTTAGCGGTTGTGGTTTTAACCGGTACCATTTCAATACAATCCGTAGGGCAAGGAGCTACACACAGGTCACAGCCTGTACACAAATCTTCAATCACGGTATGCATAGCGCGAGTGGCGCCCACAATGGCATCCACAGGGCAAGCTTGAATACATTTGGTGCAACCAATACAGTTTTCTTCATCGATGACCGCCACTTTACGAACGGGGTTTTGTGCGTCTTCATCACCATCAATAGGTTGAGGATCCACGTTCATCAATTCGGCTATTTTGAGCATGACTTGCTCGCCACCAGGGGCGCATTTGTTAATCATCTCACCGTTATTGGCAACGGCTTCTGCGTAGGGACGGCATCCCGGATAACTGCATTGACCACACTGGCTTTGCGGTAAAATCGCATCCAGTTTTTCAACAATCGGGTCTTCTTCAACTTTAAAACGTAATGAGGCATAGCCTAAGATCAGACCAAAAATCAGCCCGAAAACGGCTAATATGCCAATCGCAATCCACAAAGACATCATTAGAATTTCACCAAACCACTAAAGCCCATAAATGCAAGGGACATTAACCCTGCCGTGATCAGGCCAATTGACGAACCTTTAAAAGGCGCTGGGACATTTGCGACAGCCAAACGCTCGCGAATCGCAGCGAAAAGCACCATCACAAAAGAGAATCCGACGGCGGCGCTAAAGCCATAGACCGCAGATTGCAAGAAATTATGGGATTGGTTGATGTTTAATAAAGCCACTCCAAGAACTGCGCAGTTAGTGGTGATCAGCGGTAAAAAGATCCCTAATAAGCGGTATAACGTTGGGCTGGTTTTTCTCACAACCATTTCGGTAAATTGCACAACGACAGCAATCACAAGGATAAAGCTCAGTGTACGCAAATAGACTAAATCTAGTGGGATTAAGATCAACGTATCGATTAGCCACGAACAAATAGAGGCGAGGGTCATAACGAACGTCGTCGCAAACCCCATCCCAATGGCAGTTTCTAGTTTTTTTGATACGCCCATAAATGGGCATAATCCCAAGAATTTAACGAGGACAAAGTTGTTGACTAACACTGTCCCAATAAAAAGTAGAAGATAGTCGGTCATTTCATAGCCTGAAGAGAGAAAAAAGCCCAAAAACTGACCGCAGTCAGTTTAACGGAGGCTATGATATCAAAGCTATTTTTGTGATGCTTATCGATCTTGTGTGAAAGTCATTTTCACGCGTTTAGAAACTTTCATATACGGTACGAAAAATGCAGCGCCTAAGAGTGGCCATGCAAGGATTTGCAAGGCTGCCTGGTCATCAATCGGGGAAAAGGCGAAGGTTTTTAGCCCAATTAACATTAATACTAATAGCCAGATAGTAAAACGACGGGGGAAGTCGCGAGAACGTTTAAACATCAATTGCGCTACATGCACGCTAAATAGTGACATAGCGAGGCTGATAGCGAATGACAAATACCACTGAGGAGTAATGAAACTACTCCAGCTTTCAACGGTGGTTACAATCTCATAGAACTTAATGCAGTACATCACGGTCATGCTGCAAGCAGCAAATAATGTCAGCAGTAAATAGCTAGCAGGGACTAATAGCCAGCCAGTAATGCGGTCTGCGTTATAAACAGAAGTCATAAATAAGGGATCCGTTATCACTAAATAATACAGATAAATAATAATCCTATCATAGATTTATTTGCTAATTGATTCATTCTGATGGTACTTTTTTAAAATAGCAAAATATGCCACTCATGTGAGGTCAATATGTCCAAACCAATTAAAGTCGGGATTGTTGGATATGGTTATGCCAGCAAAACATTTCATGCCCCATTTTTAGCCATGTTAAAGGAGTTTGAATTAACCACAATCTCCAGTAGCGATGCGAGCAAAGTCCATGCCGACCATCCTAATGTTAAGGTAGTGGGCACACCAGAAGAGCTGTTCGCAGATGCTGAAATTGAACTGGTGGTGATCCCAACCCCGAATGACACTCACTACCCATTAGCCTGTAAAGCGCTAGCAGCGGGTAAACATGTGGTGGTCGATAAACCCTTTACACTCGATGTCAAAGAAGCCGAAGACCTTCAACAACGTGCTGAAAAATCAGGTAAATTGTTGTCGGTTTACCATAATCGCCGCTGGGACTCGGGTTATCGCACCGTGAAAAAAATCCTGCAAGATGGTTGTTTAGGTGAGATTAAATATTATGAATCTCATTTTGACCGTTTTCGTCCTGTGGTTAGACAACGCTGGCGCGAAGCCAATATTCCAGGGGCAGGAATTTGGTACGATTTAGGACCGCACGTTATTGACCAAGTCCTGCAATATTTTGGCAAGCCAAAAGCGATTACGGTGGATCTCGGTATTATTCGTCCAGGTGCAGAAGCGGTAGATTATTTCCATGCAATGCTGGATTACGCAGATAAAAAAGTGGTTCTACATTCAACGACGGTTGCTGCTGCGCCAATGCCAATCTATACCATTCATGGAATGAAGGGTAGTTATGTGAAATATGGTCTGGATACTCAAGAAGATGCGTTAAAAAGTGGCGCTATTCCTCAAGGAGAGCATTGGGGGAAAGATCCGAATAATGGTATTGTGACCCTGTCACAAGGTGATGAAATGGTGACGAAGCCGTGGAACAATGAAAAAGGCAACTATGGCGGCTATTATGAAGCCATTTATGATGCTATCCGCCTCGGTAAGCCAAATCCTGTGACGCCAAGTGAAGCCATCGATATTATGAAACTGATTGAAGCCGGTATCGAATCAGCGAAAGAAAAACGTACCATCGAAAATATTTTCTAAGGTTCAACGTTGAAGATAAAGCCAGTTAACACTGGCTTTTTATTTGTGGAAAATCGAATGAATTTATTAGCAAAACTTAAAATAGACTCTTTTCTGTTGATCATGATTGGCGTGGTTGTCATCGCCAGTATTTTCCCATGTGAAGGGGAAGTTAAAACTGTTTTTCAGCACTTAACCACAGCGGCAATCGCGCTACTGTTTTTTATGCATGGCGCTAAATTATCCAGAGAATCTATCGTTGCAGGGATGGGGCACTGGCGGCTTCATTTACTGGTATTTGCCAGTACTTTTATTCTCTTTCCTATTATCGGTATCGCGTTACGTTTCATGGTGCCTCATTGGATGTCACCGACGGTATATATGGGATTCCTCTATTTATGTGCATTGCCAGCAACCGTGCAGTCAGCGATTGCATTTACCTCGGTAGCAGGGGGCAACGTTGCCGCCGCGATTTGTAGCGCTTCGGCATCCAGCATTTTAGGGGTTTTTCTCTCACCCGTTTTGGTGGGGGTATTAATGGATACCGACGGCAGCCAAGCTATGGACACCCTGAATGCGATTGGCTCAATTATGTTGCAATTAATGGTGCCATTTATTGTTGGGCATCTATGTCGTCCGTTAATCGCCAACTGGATTAATCGTCATAAAAGGTTGGTTAATACCACTGACCGCTCATCAATTCTTCTGGTGGTTTACGTGGCGTTTAGTGAAGCGGTTGTGGAGGGGATTTGGCAAACTATCGATGCTTATTCATTGTTTATCATCACATTAGTTTCTTGCGTTGTGTTAGTGGTGGTGATGGTGATTAACGTGATGTCAGCGCGCCTTCTTGGATTTAGCAAGGAAGATGAAATTACCATCTTGTTCTGTGGCTCGAAAAAGAGTTTAGCGAACGGTGTGCCGATGGCGAACGTTTTATTCCCAGCGGCAACAGTGGGGATTATTTTGCTGCCATTAATGATTTTCCATCAAATTCAATTAATGGTGTGTGCGGTGATAGCCCAGAAATATGCCAAACGATTAGAAAAACAATAAGTAGCATGATGAGGCAGCGATAGCTGCCTTTATCAATGTGTCAATTTAGTTACAACATACTAATGGGTTTGATACTATAAATGAATTAGCAACAGAGATTACTTGAAATGTCGAAGGGTTAAATAGGGCAGAGAAGCGTCACTGCCCTAGGATTGGTTATAGGCGGTTATAACGGGGATTATCGGCTGGCTGCTTTACGCATTAACGCAACTTTTTCGCTCTCAGAAAGGAATGCCATGGTTAAACCATTACGTTGAGCCTGCTCAATTTCAGACTGTGTTAGGCCCGCTTGTGGTGCTGCCACATTATATTCGTATGGCAGCTCAATACCTTGAACAGCAGGGTCATCGGTATTAATGGATGCTAATACACCGTGGGATAAAAATGCTTTCAATGGGTGCTGAGCGAGTGAAGGAACGGTGCTGGTTTGAATGTTTGAAGTTAAACAGCTTTCAATCCCAATATTATTCTTGGCTAAAAACTCAATCAGTTCAGGATCTTCAATGGCTTTTACGCCATGACCAATACGCTGAGCGCCTAAATGCTTGATCGCATGCCAAATACTGGCTGCGCCCGCGGCTTCACCAGCATGAACGGTAATATTGAGTCCAGTATTACGCGCTTTGGTAAAATGCTCTTCAAATAGGGCGCCTGGGAATCCTAACTCATCACCCGCTAAATCGAGAGCGCACAGTTTATCTCGATGAGCGAGAAGGCCGTCTAATTCAATAGCACAAGCTTGCTGTCCAAATGTACGGCTTAAAATACCAATCAGATTGACTTGGATATCATATTGGCGACAACCAGCGGCAATACCATCAATCACTGCGTCAACAACACCTTCAACAGGAAGCTGGTGCTTCATGGCCATATAGTAAGGGGAAAAACGCAATTCAGCATAATCGATGCCTGCGTTGAACGCATCTTCCACGTTTTCAAATGCGACGCGCTTACAAGCATCTAAATCCGCGAGGACAGCAACACCCCAGTCCAGTTTAGTCAAAAAGCCCACTAAATCGGCTTCTTGTCCCATAATTTGAACGTGAGGGCGTAATGCTTCAATTTCATCGGCTGGAAGCTGAATATGATGTTGTTGTGCAAGGGAAAGAATGGTTTCAGGGCGAATATTGCCATCAAGGTGGCGATGTAAATCCGTGAGTGGGAGTTGTTTGTTTATCACAATAAATGATCCTTATAGATATATTGCCTCCATTTTGTCTGTAATTGAGTAAAAATCAATGAAAAAGAGGGTGATAAAAAGAAAAACGCCAGTCTGTGTGACTGGCGTTTACCTGATTTATCTTAAGGATAAATTATCTTAAGAATCAATTACTGTGCAGCTGGCGCTTCTGCTGGTTGTTCTGCTTCAATTGCAGGTTCTGCAACTTCTGCACCATCAGCAGGTTGAGCTTCTTCTTCGTAACCCATTTCATCTTCTGCGCCTGGCATCATTTTCATCTTAGTTAAGAATTCAGCTAAGGTATATTTGTCGTCGTTGAAGGTCAGGTCGTTACCAGAGAATTTAACAGTCATGGTTAAATCGTTTTCGCTGTCGATCATCCAAGGGTGTTTTTTCTCTTTTGCTTTTTCTGCGCGTTGTTCATCAGTCATGAACATTTCTTCGAACGGGTTAGAGAACATATCTGCAGTCAGCATTTGTTGAACGCCTGCGAACTCTTCAGAAACTTGTTCTTGAACCGCTTTCTTATCTTCTGCTGATACTGCTACGCCGCCATCTAAGATCATCGCTTGAGTCATTGACTCAATGATCATTGGCTTGTTCAGTTTCATGCTGAAGTCAAAAGAAGTGATCAGTTGCTTGAACGCTTCATCCACTTTGTTTTGCATCGCTAACGCAGTGATTTCGTCTTGATTCCACTTGTTGAATGTGATGCTTAGGTCGATAGAACTTTGACCAGCGTCGTTTTTCCAGTAGAACGGGCTCATAGTGAATACAGGCTTGCTTTTCATCAGCTCAGGCAGAGTGGTGGTCATCATCTGCATTGCGATTTTTTCGCTAACTTCACCTGGGTTGCCTGTTGCTAAGCCATCAGCCAGTGCTTGGTTGTATTGCTCAACAAATTTGCCTAATGCTTTCGCATCTAATTTTTCGATAGCAACAGTCAGCTCACCAGAACCTAAGTTTTGCTCTAACGCTTTTACATCGCTGATTTTGTAAGAAATGCTACCTTTAACATCATCACCGTTGATAGAAGTATCACTTGAAACGTCTAAGTTTTTGAACGAGAACTTAGTCTCAGGGATGCTAACATCAGTATCTGCGATCACGAAAGATTGAGTACCAGTATAGAAGCCGTGCTGAGATTTCGTTACGTTAGAAACCAGCTTCAGGCCTTTCATAGTGAGAGAGCCTTCTTCCTTGGTGCTGCTAATGACTAAGCTATCAGTCACTAAAGATGCATCAACGGTGCTTAAGTCAGAACCGGTTGCGATATCAAATTTAGCACCACTGAAAGAGAACTTACCGTCATCTTTTGTGTATTCGAGAGGGATCAGCTCAATGCTAGAATCCACGTTTTTGCTGTAACCGATAACCGCAGAACCATGCATGAATGGCTTGCCTTTAGTCGCTTCAAACAGCTCTTTAGTTACTTTAGTGTTCGCTAATTCAACATTTACTGCACCCAATTTTGGCATCAGGTTGAATTTAGCCACTTGAGATAATGGCAGCGGGCCGTGTGAGATATCCGCTTTAAAGACGATGTTTTCGTCAGCAGAAGTGGTTGAAGTAATGACGATGTCTGCTTGAGAAGAGAACACACCACGTTTGTAGTTCTCTAATTTAAAGACAACATCAGCACTTGGATCGTTAGCGGTGATAAACGCATTGGAATTCGTAATCACTTTATTCAGTTCAGCTTCGACTTTTGAACCTGTGTACCATGATGCGCCAGTCCATACTGCGCCCAGAGCAACGATAACACCTACCGCAACTAATGACTTTTTCATTATCAACATCCATCCTTTCAGTACGTACAAAACGTACTTATGTAAAAATAATATAAGTTTTTATTACCCGTTTGGCTGTGTGTACCAACGGCTAAATACAGAATACGACCTAAAAATTAAATACTCGGGCTAATTGACCATTTCCTTTAATAGAAATGTTATCCTCATAAGCAGGTAAGAATACAGATTCACCAGAATTCATGTTTATTTCTTGATTACCTGATCGCAATACTAACTTACCTTCAATACAAAACAAAATTGAAGCAACATGGTTAGTTATGGATAACCCCGAGCAGTCAATAGAATATATATTAAATGAAAAATCTTCTACTGGGATCTTATATTTCCAGACATTTCCAGATTTTTCGGGGATATTGAACAAATCCTCAGCTTTAATTGATTTAAAATCAATATTATCAACCAGTTCTTGAACATCGATATGTTTACTGGTTAATCCCGCTCGTAAGACGTTATCTGAATTAGCCATGACTTCTAACCCAACACCTTCTAAATAGGCGTGAGGGGTTCTAGCGGCTAAAAACATGGCGTCACCTGGTTGTAATTCAACGATATTTAGCATTAAAGGTGTAAATAAACCATTATCGTCTGGATATAAGTTCACCATTTGTTTAATTGAATTCCAAGGCTCTCCTTGTTTGCTATTCAGTGCGGCTTTTAATACCCCTATAGCAAGATCTTTTTGCTCGCCTGTTAGATTAAGAATTTGTGCAAATAGTTTTTTAAGTCGTTCTTCACTTGGTGTTTGGACAAATAGTTGGATTTCAGGGTGAGCGGCAGCAATAAAGCTGAATAATTCGACAATTTCATCTATAGGACGAAATGCATTCATTGCTTTAAAAGACGTTAAGGCATAAATCAGCTCTGGTTTATGATTATCATCTTTATAATTACGGATAGGGGAATCTAACGGGATCCCTTGTGCATTTTCTTTAGCAAATCCTATTTCTGCATCATGTTTATTGGGATGAACCTGAACAGATAGCGGCTGCGCAGCACACAGCACTTTAAATAAATAAGGCAGGCGGCCAAAGTGCTCGGCAATATGTTTACTCAGTATTTTCTCTGGGTTTTCGTTAATGAATGCGTTTAACGAGATCTTCTGATGTGTTAAGGGGGATATGATCTCAGAACTGGCTTTGGGGTGAGCGCCCATCCAAAGTTCAGCCATCGGTAAATTATCCGGATTAGGGTACCCATACAGTTCATTGAGGGCCGTTTTACTTCCCCAATCATAGTGTTGGATTTGGTTAATCATTTTTAGCATATCAAATCTCTCTTTTTGCAAAAATCAACTAATTTCCTTTTTACTACAGCACAATAAGCTCGACCAAGTCTCATAATTGAAATTCAATTTGTGGCATTATACTGCTCGGTTATTTGCTTACCTGCAAGCAGATGATTCTATAATTAATTATTCTGAATATGTACCTAAGGAGCTAGTAATGGCAGCCACTCGCATTGAAAAAGACTCAATGGGACCAATTGAAGTACCTGCTGACCACTTGTGGGGCGCGCAAACGCAGCGTTCTTTAGAACATTTCCGTATCTCTGTAGAGAAAATGCCTGTTGCTCTGATCCACGCATTAGCCGTCACGAAAAAAGCGGCTGCAAGCGTGAACATGGATTTAGGTTTACTGCCAAAAGATCGCGGTGATGCGATTATCGCTGCGGCAGACGAAGTCCTTGCTGGCAAGCATCCAACAGAATTCCCTCTCGCTATCTGGCAAACCGGTTCTGGTACTCAAAGTAACATGAACATGAATGAGGTACTTGCTAACCGTGGTAGCGAAATCCTCGGCGGACAGCGCGGTAACGACCGTCTGATCCACCCAAATGACGATGTTAACAAGAGCCAAAGCTCTAACGACGTCTTCCCAACAGCAATGCACGTAGCGGCCGTTGTCGCGATGCGTGAGCATTTGCTGCCAGAACTGAAAGTTCTGCATAAAACCCTCGATGCGAAAGCAAAAGAATTCAAAGACATTGTTAAGATCGGTCGTACGCATTTACAAGATGCAACGCCATTAACATTGGGCCAGGAAATTTCAGGCTGGGCGGCGATGTTAGCCCACAATGAAAAACATATTGAAAATGCAGTGCCACATGTTTGTGAGCTTGCATTAGGTGGTACGGCTGTTGGTACAGGGCTGAATACTCACCCTGAATATGCGGTTCGTGTTGCAAAAAAAATCGCTGAATTAACCGGCCAACCGTTTGTGACGTCACCGAACAAATTTGAAGCATTAGCAACCTGTGATGCATTAGTTCACGCACATGGTGCATTAAAAGGCTTAGCGGCATCTTTAATGAAGATTGCTAACGATGTTAGATGGTTAGCATCGGGTCCTCGTTGTGGTATCGGCGAAATTTCGATTCCTGAAAACGAACCAGGCAGCTCAATCATGCCAGGCAAAGTTAACCCAACGCAGTGCGAAGCATTAACCATGTTGTGTGCTCAAGTTATGGGTAACGATGTTGCAGTTAACATTGGTGGTGCTTCAGGTAACTTTGAATTGAACGTATTCCGTCCAATGGTTATCGATAATTTCTTACAATCTATCCGTTTATTAGCTGATGGTATGCGTAGTTTCAACGAACACTGTGCGGAAGGTATCGAACCAAACCGTGAGCGTATCGAGAAATTACTGCACGAATCTCTGATGCTGGTGACTGCACTAAATACCCATATCGGCTACGACAAAGCAGCTGAAATCGCGAAAAAAGCGCACAAAGAAGGTCTGACTCTGAAAGAATCTGCTCTGAAATTGAACTACTTAACTGAAGCTCAATTTGATGAATGGGTTCGTCCAGAAGATATGGTTGGCAGCATGAAATCGTAATAATCTTTATCTAAGATAAGGTTTTCAGCCCCTGAACTAGAAATAGAGCAGGGGCTTTTTTATCGCTCTATATACAGATTTAAGCGTGGTATCAGTAATTCAACTGGCTTAGCTTTTGGGCGATTACGCAGTGCGATACTGTCTTGATGATAATCCGCCAACTCCCCCAGTTTTATGTCACTCAATGCTTTATCAACAGCAAAAACCAATATCGGCGTGGCACAAGAATATTGAGTCTGTTTCTGCGTTTCTTTGTCCCAAACTCGGGCGATAGGTTGAACTTTTACCGGGCGCTGTGTTTTTAGAATGCAATCATGGGGAAGGGAGCGAACTAACTGGATCTCAGTTTCTAACTGTAACTGCCAATGTTCGCGCTGTAAATGAGCTGGTGTTCTTCCACTTTCTAAACTGGCTTGCAAACGGTTGAGCATTTCTTCTTGAGTCACTTTATTGATCACTTTCTTATTTGCCCACCCAAAACGAATGGTATCGGGGTCGACAACAGAGGTGAGGGTTCGATAGGTATTCAGCGTAAGTAGTCCATGCAAGCTTTCTCTTATAAATTCAAAACGATGAACCTCATCAACATGGGTCACTATCTGCTTTATGTCTATTTTTAATTGGTTGATATCAAAAATTAACTGCTGAAATTGTTTATATTCAGCATAAGAGGGAGCCAAACAAATCGCACCCGGTAAACGTATCGCGGTTTTATTGCTAACTAATTCTGATTTTTTATGAATAAATAATAGCTTAAATAGTTCTGTTGTTTGGGTGATTGCGTCGTGTCCCGTATGTTTATCCACAAAGATAGAATTGACATCATTGTTTTCATCCCCTTTAAGGGTTTCCGGTAAACTAAATACGGCCGCATTGATATCTTTTTGCGCCTGAAGCAATTGGCATAGCCGATTAATATTCGACTCTAATAGATTGAATGAGCTAATTAACTGTTGTTTGGACATTTTGAGTATTCAACCCTATATTTAGTTACAACATTCTTTTTGTTATAAAACAAAAGTAACATTAACATCTGTGTTTATAAACTGGCATAAACAGGAAATTAAGGGATAGCGAGGTAGGGTATTATACTATCCCATCATGGAATTTTCTTACTGTTATTTTTTATAATCTACTTCTATATCAATGACTTGATAAAATGCATTGGCTGTATCATCTATGGTCCAAACACTTAAAACAACATGATAACCTTGATAATTTTGAGGGAGCCTGCAATTGTGTTGCACTAAACTCGCCGGCATCTCCACTTTTTCGTATTTGCAAAATGGTGTTAATTCAAATTGCGCTCGAGTTAATGGCTCACTTGGGCTCCAATCTTTTCGCGTAATAAAATATTCCCATTTAGTTGTTTTGTGGATAGCAGTTAAGCGCCAGAAAAAATCAAAATCGGGCGTTTCTATTAACATTCGAGCCCAACGAAAAGGTTGCTGAACATCGAGAGGCGAAAAAGCCGCAATACCTGCACTGGCAATTTTGCCGTCAATCGGCCCTTTTTGAGGAAAACCTTTCAATCCTTCAACCGATTGAGGTTCATACTGGACAGCGCCACAGTTTTTATTGGTTTGTAATTTACACAGGTAGGCTCGGCTTGCGGGATACTCGATATAGCCATGAGGCAGGGCAAAGTAGCTATAGCAGAGTAATAAAGGAAATAATAATAATTTTTTCATTGAAGATCCTCATCATTGATTAATTTATATATTTTCTATTAACCATGATGAGGATGTGAATTCTAACCTTTAGCAGCAGTTAACTTATTGGATTATTCGGTAATTTATAAGTCACTAACATTTTGTTTTTAACTTATATGCGATACCTACGCCGGCCAGTAGAAGCACTGCAATAAATAATGCGACGCCATTCCAGCCATATGCCGACCAGAAAAAACCGCCCAATGTACCGGCTATACTGGAACCCGCATAGTAGCTAAACAAATAGAGGGACGATGCTTGTCCTCTTGCCCGTTTAGCGCGACGTCCCACCCAGCTACTTGCAACGGAATGCCCGGCGAAGAATCCGGTGGTCAATACTGTCATGCCTAATAAAATGACCCAAATATTACTGTGTAACGTCAAAATTACGCCGATTAACATCATCGCAATGGCAGCAATTAAAATTCGCCCAAAACCATGTTTCTGGGTCAAGCTCCCTGTTTTCGTCGCACTGTAAGTTCCTGTTAAATAAATAACAGATAAGAATCCCACAACAGATTGACTAAAATTATAAGGTGATTCAAGTAAGCGGTATCCAATGTAGTTATACATGGTGACGAAACCGCCCATCAAGATAAAGCCCTCAACAAATAACCAGGGCAAACCCGTATCACGTAGATGTAAATGTAAGTTAACCCAAAGGTTTTTAGGTTTGAGAGAGCTTGCACGAAAGTGTTGGGATGGTGGTAATAAACGCCAGAATCCAATCGCCGCCAACAACGCCAATGAGCCTAAAATCACAACCGCGACTCGCCATGAATAAAAGTCGGCAATTACCCCTGTCATTAAACGTCCGCTCATTCCCCCAATAGAGTTACCACTGATATATAAGCCCATCGACAGTGCGACATAGCTCGGATGAATTTCTTCGCTCAAATAGGTCATGGCGACGGCCGCTACACCACTAAGCGATAACCCCACTAATGCACGGGCGATCAAAATCCCTTGCCAGCTTTCCATTATTGAGCTCATTAACGTAAAAAGCGCAGCACAAGTCAAGGAAATGACCATCACGTTTTTACGACCAATTGCATCGGAAATAGGGCCGGTGATCAGTAACCCCAATGCCATTAATCCCGTACTTAAGGAGAGTGATAAACTGGCAGTCGCCGGGGAAATATTAAAGTCCGCGGACAACATTGGCAGAATAGGTTGCACAAAGTACAGCAACGCAAATGTTGCAAAACCCACAGTAAAAAATGATAGCGTTACACGTAGATACAGTGCATCGTCCCGTTGAATATAGTGTTTTTTCGGGGCGGCATTGGTCAAGGTTTTGGTTTGTTTTCCTTGGAGAGATTGGCTCGTTGAGAGGCTATTTGACTGCTGTTCCATGTAAATTCCTTGACGACTAGACGGACTTGATTTCGATCAAAGAATAGAAACTTTCTATTTTTTTGTCTAATATATTAATAATACATAATGATACATTTAAAATATCAATCAGATGAACATCGAATTACGCCACCTACGTTATTTTATTGCTGTTGCCGAAGAGCTACATTTTGGACGTGCGGCTGAGCGCTTGCACATGTCTCAGCCACCATTAAGCCAGCAGATCCAAGCTCTTGAAGAAATGGTGAATGCCAAATTATTAGAGCGCAATAATCGCAATGTTGCCTTAACGCCAGCCGGTGCCATGTTTCTCAAAGAAGCCTACCAAATTTTAGGGCAGGTCGATGCGGCAGCGACCAAAGCGGCTCGGATGGAAAAAGGGGAACTTGGCGAACTGTCTATTGGCTTTACGTCCACAACGCCGTTTATGCACAAAGTCACCATGAGCCTGCGCCAATACCGAGAAGCATACCCTGATGTTTCCATTCATATGCATCAAATGAATACGAAGCAGCAAATCCCGCCTTTAGTGACCGGGCGCATAGACATTGGCATCATGCGCAATACAATATTGCCTGAACAATTGGACTATCAATTATTATTCAGGGAGCCTTTCATGGTTGCGGTTTATGAAGGGCATCCTTTACTGGCTTTCGAAGAAAGTGGTGTCGATATTAAGCAGCTTGCGGCTTACCCGTTAGTTTTCTTTGAGCGGGAAGTGGGTACGGCGCTGTATGATGAGATCAACCAATTATTAGCCTCTGAAGGGGTGGTTCCTACTATTTCCCAAGAAGCGGGGGAAGCCATGACCATTCTAGGCTTAGTGTCTGCTGGAATGGGAATTTCTATCATCACTGAATCCTTTACACGAATGAAGATTGACGGCGTGAGATATCTAAAACTCGCGAATATTCAAGCTACTTCAGAGGTCTGGTTAGTCTACAATACACGACGAACGCCACCTGCTGCAGCTAAAAAACTGACTGAGTTACTGCTGCACAATATTGTGGGTATATAAGGCGTAGAATTTGAAATGATTAACGAGAGTTGCATCACGTTTTATATGTAAATGTAGCCGCGTTTTCATTTGTATCAGGCATAATCAATCATAATTTATAACGATTTCTGAGTGTTAAGATGATAAACCAAACGGGGAATACCGACCAAATAAAGCAATTAAATACTGGGCTTGTGTACCGAATTATTGCACAGCATGGTCCTATTTCCCGTATTGCGTTATCAAAACAGTCTCAATTGGCCCCAGCGAGTATCACCAAAATTACCCGTGAACTGATGGATGCTCACTTGATACAGGAACGTGAATTTCCAGTATTAGGGTTAAGAGGACGTCCAGCTGTTGGGTTAGTCATTGAAAGTGAAGGCTGGCAATTTTTAGCCATTCGAATTGAACAACAACACGCCATCATTTCGTTAAAAGAAATTAATGCTAAAACCCTCACAGAAAAAAGCTATCCTTTTGATGTAAAAGGCAATCAACAATTTAGTGATCGGTTATCGGAACTGATTGGTCTGTTTTTCGAAGAAAACGCATCTCACTTAGAAAGAGTCACGGCGATCAGTATCTTATTAGATGGCCTCTTAGACTCTTATTCAGGGGTTATTCATAGGTTGCCTGACTACCATGTTCACCAACTGGATATTGGTGAATTGCTAACAGAAAAAACAGGTCTGCCCGTCTATCTTCACCCAACTGTTAATGCCCTGGCTATCGGCGATCACCTCAAATATTCAGAGTCTCGGCCACAAAAAAATATTATTTATCTACAAATTCAAGATGTGGTTAATATCGCGGTGCTGAATCACGGTTATTCTTTGGATTCAATAACACATCAGCCTATATTATTTGCACATACTCAAACTGATTCAGAAAGACCACAATCTTGCTATTGTGGAGGAAAGGGCTGCTTAGAAACTAAGATAGCTATTCCTGCAATTATTCAGCAAGCAAGGGAATTACTTGCAGATTATCCCGCATCCATCTTGCATAAAGTGAGCATCGATATTAATACAATTAGTCGAGGTGCAATAGAAAATGATCCATTATGTATTTTATTACTCGATATAACAGCCAAGCGCCTTGCTTACCCATTAGCAATGATGATTAATTTATTTGGAACTGAATTGATTTTAGTTAATTCCCCTTTAACTGATGAGCAAAATTACTGGCTTACTCGTCTACAATATTTTATCTCTTTATATGGGAACCCTCTTTACAGTAATAAATTAACGCTTGATAAATCAATAATTTCAATTAAAGAAAGTGAAACGGCATTAATTCAGAATGCACTTTATGATGGCTCACTGTTGTTGCAATTACTGCAAGGCTAATACAATTTGATAAACTTCTCACTATCTTACACAAAATTGAGCTAACGCAAACTTATCATTTCCCCATTCCCATAAACTGAATTCATATCATTTTTATAGCATTTTGCTGACCTTAGTCTGTCACTTCAGGATAGAACAACCATGAACAATCTATTTATTACCGGGACAGATACAGATGTCGGGAAGACGGTATCGACACTAGCAATATTACAAGCACTTAATAATCAAGGTATTAAAGCCGTAGGGTACAAACCTATTGCAGATCAATGTATCGATACACCTGAAGGGAAGCGCAATAAGGATGCACTTCTTATTCATCGTGTTTCGCAAGATCTTGTCTCGTATGATGAAGTTAACCCTGTCAGACTTGGCGATAATTACAGCCATGAAAACAGTATCGATTTTAATAAAATCAACAAAGGGTTAGATCACCTTCATGAGCAAAGCGACATAGTCGTTATCGAAGGTAATGGCGGATGGCGTTATCTTCTTGATGATAATACTTTTTATGCCGATTGGCTGAAAAAACAATCTGTTGGCGTGATCTTAGTCGTTGGAATTCAGCATGGGTGTGTCAATCATGCATTATTGACAGCTGAAGCTATTCGAGCGGATGGTTTACCGTTAGTCGGTTGGTTAGCCAATAGAATCAACCCAGGCTTGGCGCATTACGCTCAAATTATCCAGCGTATGCAACAACATATTAATGCGCCATTATTGGGTGAAATTCCTTATTTATTGCGTCCTGAAGAAAAAGAATTGGGACATTATTTAGATGGTGAAAAACTGCAAGAGTTTGTTTCGGTTCCTGCATTTTAATCTTTATATAAATTTTAATTTAATATCTAAGCAAAAGGGCGCAAATAGCGCCCTTTGTTTTACCGATACAGTCTATTTTCAGCTATATAGTCTATTTTCAACTATGGATTGATAATTGGACGGCCTGAGTTAACATCAAGGCAACGTTGAGTATTTGGCTCCCAATACGCATTAAGATTCAAACTTTTCTCACATTTATCTTTCGCATCAAATGCGGCATCAATCTTATCAAACTCTTTTTCGGTGCGGCGGTTAACTTTAGAACGCAGCATTTTAGTCTCATCCCACTGTTCTTTATCTTGTCGCGCCTGTTCTTTATTCAACGGGTCATTACTACCATTACCGACAGAAACACAAGTGCTACCCGCAGCGCATGATGTATTAGCTGCTTGCGCCGCATTAACCCACATCAAAGGGAGGCAAAAGCAGATTGCAGCCAGACCATTTTTGATAAATTTTTGTGACGTGCTCATGTAATTTCCTTTCATTTCAATACTCGCTCTATACCCAGAGTATAACTAATAAACAATAATGCCGTCTTTATAGAATAGTACGAAAATTTATTATTGTTTATGTACGGTTAAGCCAGCAAATGTTTGGCACACTGGCATTAATTCCAGTGTATTAACGTTCATATGAGCCGGAAGTGTTGCCACCCAATAAACTGTTTCTGCAATATCTTCAGCAGTAAGGGCATCCGCGCCTTTATAGGTATTTGTGACTTTTTCATCATCACCTTTGAAACGGACATTTGAAAACTCAGTTCCACCGACTAATCCTGGCTCAATATCGGTCACACGAATTTTTTTGCCCACTAAATCTGCACGTAATCCTAAGGAAAATTGTTTTACAAACGCCTTGGTTGCGCCGTAAACGTTGCCGCCTTTATATGGCCAAGATGCGGCTGTAGAGCCAATATTGATAATGTGCCCGTGATTCTTTTCCACCATACCTTGCAGCACTTCATAAGTCATATTGACTAAGCCTTTGGTATTTGTGTTGATCATGGTTTCCCAGTCATCCGGATTTGCATCAAATGCGGGCTCTAATCCTAAAGCAAGCCCCGCATTATTCACTAAAAGGTCGATGTTTTTTAAGTGGGAGGGCAAATTGGCGACAGCGTGTTGAATGGCTTTTCGGTCTTGTACATCCAGAGTTAATGGATAAAATTTATCACCCAATTCTTGATGTAATGCATTTAATCTTTCAGTTCTGCGTCCTGTCCCAATCACAGTGAAGTTATGCTGAATAAATTTGCGAGCAATAGCTTCACCAAATCCTGATGTTGCGCCGGTTACTAGAATAATCATTAGGTACCTCAGGTTGTTATCGTTGTTTGTTTTGAATCATTCTAACCTTATTATTAAGGGGCTTCCAAGCCCCTATTTAGTTCTTTTACACCGATAAAATAATTAACTTATTTAGCGAGTTATAAGCCATTAATCTGCTTATTTTTAGGGTATTTCAGCGTATAACTTAACGGTAACTCGACGGTTTCTTGAGGTTTAAGCGTTAAATCCCATTCAATCTTATTCTCTGTTTCATCCAATTTTCCGCCTTTATATTCAGGGTTGAGTATTTTAATATCAGTATCTCTGCTCGTTGGGAGCTGGTCGTAAACAGATAGTTTAATGTCATTTTTCCGCGTATTACGCACCTTAATTAAGAAACTTTCTTTTTGCTCAACTGTGGAGCCCATAAAGGACGGTTTTTTACGCATAGCCGCATTATTCACACGAGAAATTTGAATGTTATCATCCACGCCGAATGGAATATCGAGAGTCTCAGTTAATTGCCCTGAATTTACGTAAAAATCACCGACATAACTGTTCATAAAGTAAATATTTGCAGGGCCATTCAGTAAATTCAGTGTATCCCAGTCATCAATTTGTGCTTGCAAATAGACTTCTTCAGCCATTTTTGGTGTTGATGTATAACGATATTTTGCATCAATATCCGCTTGCTTAATGGTAATAGATTTTGCTTTAGGGGTAGAAGCTAAGCTAAAAGGCAATTCGATGTTGTAGCTAAGATTCACGCCATTGGTATTGGTTGACACATAGTTTGCCATACCCGGGCTGCGTTTTTTTACTGTCGAGAGTTCCGCTACTGGCGCAGGTGCTGCTACTTCCATGTCCATGGTCGCGGACATTTTTCCATTCATGTAGCCTTGATTATATTGATCGTAAACTGACAATATCCATGGTGCTAAAAATGGTGGGGTGATATTGCGTGTTGGATTGGCAGAGGAAAGGGTGAGTTTAACTTTATCCCAGTCCAAGCCTGTATTTTGAATGACGTCAGCTTTATAGGTAATATTGACTGGTTTATCAATATCTTTAGCGCGAATATCATAACTTGGAGACCAACCGGCATCGGGGGTAACATACGAGATTTGCATGTTGGCACTCAAATTTTTAGGCGTATCAACCGTCAACACAATTTGCGTCTGCTCACCCATATTATCGGGAAGAATTCCTTCAAATTTTGCCTGCAATAACGCTTGTTTCTCTGTCAATTCATCAATCTGCTGCTGATACCTTAAGTTCTCACTTAATATCGCAGACATTTGCTTGCGAATAAACTCCAATTTAGATGCAGACTGCTCAAGGGATAATGTCGTTGTTTCACCAAAAAAACGCTGATCTTTCAGTAAAGCGAGTTGGTCATCACCCACTTTTATTTTGATATTAAGCGCTGAAATTTGCTTAGTGACCTCGTCTATTTGAGCTTTTAAACTTGCCGCTTCACCTGTGTAAACGGGTTCTACCGCCACGGTTTGCACGTCAATTGAGCGAATCAAAACATCTTCATTATCTAAGCTAATAGAAAGGCTTTTTTGATCAAGATGATCAGCAACATTGGTAAAAACCAGTTTACTTTCGCCTTGCGGTAAATTAACAGTGGCGCTATTCGTTAACTCAGCGCCGCGTAAAAAAATCGTGGCTTGATTGAGCTTAAGAGAGTGCAAAAGCGGCGCTGATTCAGCAAATGCTTGCCATGACGCTAATGCCGATACAAATAAAATTCCTTTGGTGAATTTGCGAGTGACAAACATATTGATACTCCATTAGCTGGATAAATTAGTTTTCTTGATAGTTTTTAATCATATTGAAATTTAATCAGTTGAGATAACAGAATAAGCTTAAAGTAAGATTCTATTTATAAAGAACAATCAGAATGGTTGGCTGATCTTTTAGGTTTGAAAGTAGGGGGAACGCTGAGATAAAACACCCGTTTGCAGGTGTTTTATCTTGTTAGGCTGATGTTATTTACTCTTCGAAATACCAATATCCCTGATTGATAAATTCGGTCAACTCAGCGACAAAAATTGGGTTCTCCAATGCTTCACCGAGTTCATTCATTCCGACTTCCGTAAGCTGGCATAATGCGTCGGCACCCTTTATTTCGGAGGTATTCCAACCATCTGAATTCACGAAGAAATAATCTCCGATGCGCATAACACGCAATCCACTTAGTCGTATCAATTTTTCACCGGTATTCAAAGCGCTCAGTACTTCTTCCGGCTGATACGGTGGTTCTGCAGGGGCAATATCCAGCTCATGGCGAGGGGTGGTTGCAAAACGGCCTAACCACTGTTCAAAATCACCGGGTTTATTGACCATTTCAATCATCATGGCTCGTAGGCGTTCCACCTCATGAGGTTCCATAATTCCCGCATTTTTACTGACTTTCAGATCAGGATCACCATAATTTATTCCGCCCAAATCCTGTTCCAGTGCATAGTCTGCAAAACTGCTCAGCAGATCGCGTCCGGTCGGACCTCGAAAGCCGACAGAATAGTTCATGGTATCTTCGAAGGTAAAACCATCGTGAGGGAATCCCGGCGGAATATACAGAATATCTCCCGGTGCCATTTCTACATCAATAATCGGCTCAAACGGATCGACATGCAATAATGCGGGATGTGCGCAAAATTGACGCATGGGAAGGGCGTCACCGACTCGCCAGCGGCGGCGTCCCATTCCTTGGATGATGAAAACATCATAGTTATCAATATGTGGCCCAACACCACCGCCAGGCACCGAATAGGAGATCATCAAGTCATCAAGACGCCATTCAGGCAGTACGCGGAACGGTTTCACCAGTTCAGCGGCAGGCATATGCCAATGGTTGACGGCTTGCACCAGCAGCGACCATCCTTTTTCGCCTAATTCGCTGTAGTCCTCAAATGGGCCATGGCTTGCTTCCCATTTGTTATCAATAAAACTGACTAGACGGCTGTCAACTTCCGGCTCCATCGCCAAACCGGCCAGTTCATCGGGAGTGATAGGGTCGACAAAATCAGGAAATGCATTTTTCAACACAACGGGTTTTTTCTGCCAGTATTTTTCTAAAAATTCAGGCCAGTTAAGGTTCAGTTTGTTAGCCATGTGACCACATCTATATGAGTAAGTAAGCCAGTCATTATAGAAGTAATGCAGCGGCATATTTTTGTTTGGCGTCAAACTTAGTATTTTGGATGTTCCATTTGCTATTAAATAAAGTATTAACATATTCATAATGCATTGAGGTGTTCTGTCATTTAAAAGCACCGATGACAAAATGGGTAAGGAAGTTCAATCGTCAAAGTTAACAACGTCAAATTGATCCCCGAGCTCACATTAAATCTCACGGAACTTTAACTGACGGACATGAAGCAACGACTAAAAGCTTAACTGGTCATAGATAAAAGGCAGTTTAAGCGATAAACGAATCAACACGATTAACCAGCCAAAATGCTGGATTTCATTATTTCATACTTAGGTTCGCATAATGCATATTATGTTAAATAAGATATATAAACTGATAATACCTTATACCTATCTCTCTCTACTGCTTATCGGGGTTCTTCCATTGAACCCCAACCTACAGATACTGGAAAATTGAAGGATTTTCTAAAGTCCCTTGTGGTGGTACACATGTCAGGTCTACTGCTGAAATTAGTACCATTCGGTTAAAAAAAGTGAATATCGGCAAAGGAAAAGAACGGGTCGAAATATATCTTAATGATTAATTTCAAAGTATTTAGCAAACGCCCTATGCCCTTTTTTACTGATGGTAATTTCTCTATAACCGGCATGTCTGAACAACCATTCTTGTTTTTCAGCATGCACAAGAAAAGCGGCTCCAACTTGCCCACCAAGATGAAAACGTCGTTCGCTCCAATCTAAACACGGACAACAAACCTTTGTTGAATTCTTGAAATTAAGATTGAGCCCCATAGTTCTAAAACTCTCAATACCCAATAACGTAATCTCAGATCCATTCTCAGTGATCCATTCTTTCTGGTTAAGTGAATCAAAAATACGAACAGCCACTTCGCCGGCTAAATGGTTATAACAAGTTCGAGATTTTCTTAAGTTAAGCGGTGTCGTTATTTTGGCTTGGGATACATTGCTTGCAGATAGTCCCATAATACTTTCAATGATATTGGCAACGCCTTCATTCGCAATTTGAAAATAGCGATATTTTCCTTGTGCAATAACCGTAATCAGTTTGTTGTCTAATAACTTTGTTAAGTGGCTGCTCGCGGTTGAGGCTGAAATTTCCGCAACAACGCCCAGCTCCGTTGCTGTCCACGCCCTTCCATCCATTAAAGCACAAAGAATTTTAACCCTCGAACTATCAGAAATAGCCGCTCCAATCGCGGCTATTGAGGATTCTAATGTGGGTTTACCCTTCACTTTTAATATTTTTATGGTCATTCAAAAAATTCTCTACGGCCCAAGGACGCGTGACTAACTCAGCAATATCCACTTTATCGGTAATCAGTATTAATTGATTAGCATGATCGCTATATTGCACTAAAATATTCACATCATGATTCGCTAATATTTGCGCTATTTCGCCTAACTCTCCGGGTTTTTCCTGTCTTAATTTACGAATAATCGGCTTGTTAATTTCAACAGATAATCCCATTGATTCTAAAACAGTTTTCGCTTTTATCCCATCCTCAACAAGAAAATGAGCATGGCTTTTCCCATCGATGGTAAATACACCGCCACCTTCCAAACCTACATGGTTATTACCTAATGTTTTTCCTAACAGTGCCAATTGCCCAGGTTTACCGTCTAAAACCACATGAATATCAAACATTATTGTTTATCCTTTTCAAATGCATATTCTCTAACCATATTAACAATACTGATTTTGTAAAAATCAAAAATCGTTTCTCGACCTTCTTGCTGAGCATTCATGTGCAAAATATTTTGTTTCCATTGCAAAACAGCTAACTCATTTTCCCACCATGACAGTGACAATATCTTGCCCTCGTTCGATAAACTTTGAAAACGCTCGATTGAAATAAACCCTTCAATATCGCTCAATAATGGCTTTAACTTTTCCGCTAAAGATAAATAGCGTTCCTGTTTATTCTGTGCAATACGTGCTTCAAATATCACTGCGATCATTTCATGTCTCCTTGTTAACCGCTAAACAGGTTATCAATCTCGTATTCATGTCACTTCGATAACTATCGAAATGACAAATATTGATGGCAATAATAGCTGTAGATTGCTGAAAACCCTGATCTGTATTTTCCGAAGCCCCCCTAAAAATAATCCATATAGGTTGTTTTTATTTTATTGATTACCCTTTAAGCAATACTCATCAATTCAAAGGTAAACCCTATATGGCGTTAATTTTATTGATCTTCTTTTTAGCGGGATTTGTTAAAGGAGTCATTGGGCTAGGCTTGCCAACATTATCAATGGGTTTATTAACGACGGTCATGGAACCCGCTGTTGCAGCAAGCATTCTGATTATTCCATCTTTCATCACTAATATATGGCAGCTTATGATCGGTGGTAAGTTTTTAAACTTAGCTCGACGATTTTACTTATTTATTATCGCCATTTTTATTGGCACTGTTTATAGCCCATTACCAAAATTGAGCTCAGCATCAGAATGGGTATTTCCTGCACTAGGTCTGGTATTAATCATTTATGGACTGGCCGCCATGTTACTCCCTAAATCGCCAACATCGAGTAAAAATGAACGATGGCTATCCCCATTAATTGGTTATATCACTGGGGTTATTACCGCAGCCACGGGGGTTTTTGTTATCCCTGCCGTTCCTTATTTACAATCATTAAATCTTAATAAAAATGAATTAATACAAACATTAGGTCTCGCGTTTACCGCGTCAACAATTGCGTTATCCATCTTATTAATAAGGGAAAATAGTAGTGAGACTATAGATTATTACACCTCTTCAATTGCGCTTATTCCAGCAATTATTGGTATGTACGCAGGTCAATACTGTAGAAATTTTATTAGTGAAAAAATATTTAGACGCTGTTTTTTCTTTGGGTTAATCGCATTGGGCGTTTATATGTTATTCAAGTAAAAACTTAACAAACTCATCCATATAACTCGGTAATTCATCAAATCTTCGGGCGCAAATATACAATTTGCGCTTTGCCCATTCATCAGATAAAGGAATGATATTTCCTGGATATATTCCGATAAACCGAGATATTACTTGTCTCGGTAAAATGGCATAGCCAAGCCCTTCACTCACTAATTGCATCACCGCATCCATTGTTGCTAAACGCATACGATAATTTAATGTAGTCCCCAAGTTCTGTGCATGATGGTCAATATAATCCTGCAAAGCATTGCCTTGAGAAAGCCCAATAAAATCATGATGGTCAATTTGGCTGAGTGAAAAGATGCTTTGCTCATTTAAATCATTAGATTTAGATAATGGCGCGAAAATAACCAAGTGGTCATCACACAAGAACTTAAATTCCAAGTCATATAATGACGACGGATTTGCAACAATCCCTAAGTTTGCCATTTGATTATTGAGGCTACTGATGATTTTTTCACTCGGCATTTCACGGATCCCAACGCTAATATTCGCATGTTTTTGCAGATAATCCGCTAATTTTTTTGGAAGAAAACCAGCTTGTGCTGAAGAGTTGCATAATAAATCAATATACCCTCGTAGACCTTGGCTGTATTGTCGCAATTCACTGCGCATATGGTCGACTTGCAATAGCACCTGATTCGCATGATTTAATAATGCCAAGCCTGCATTTGTCAGTTTTATTCCCGACGAAGAGCGCGTCAATAATAAAACACCAAGCTCATTTTCCATGCCTCGAATACGTTCACTGGCTGATTGCAAACTTAAATTAGATAAATTAGCCCCTGCTGTAATACTCCCAGCTTTGTGGGTATTTACAAATAACCGTAAATCAACCATATCAAAACGCATAGTCGCTCCGAAAATGTTTATAACCCATACTTAAGGCTAAGTTTTAGCATCATAGCTCATCAGCAAGTCGTGATATCCGCGAATTAGCCTCATCGATGTGACCGCGTAACGTTTTTAAGCATAACGCAAAGTTTTCAGAAAAACAGTCACAATCATTGGCTAAAGCAAAAAACGTCTCAGCTAACTCCAACGCTTCCCGCCAAGTTTCTCCACCGATCCCCTCACGTAATGTTACTGGCCTAAGGGTATTAACGATTTCACCACCCGACTTAGGCGCAAACCCCATCGGTAACATATCGTAAGCTGGTGCAAGATGGTATGGGCGGCCATGACTACTAATAAACGATAAATTACCATGATGCATATCGGTATTGCCGATGAGCATACCGAATGCCCAAAGCCGTGCTGTACTGGTGATAGCATCCGGATGTACATGTTTTTGCTTAACTAATTCATTGACTAATACAGGCCAAGGCTCCCTTGCCCGCCCTACAAATTCTGCATCCAGAGCTTGTAAAGAAAAAAGCCCCCGACGGCCGAGTAAACCAACGCGATCGAAGCGAGGAATTTCAAGGAAGCGTTGTCCTTCAAAATCAAACACCTCTGTTTCTACTCCTAGAACCTTTAAAGCAAGGTGCTCCGCTTGTAGCAGATCACGCCAACGCTCGCTGATAGGGTTATCATCTTGCGCCGTAAATTTTACAATGACATGCCCTCGCTCTGTGTAAGTACAAAACTTTGGTTGCTCGCCGCCTGCGGATGAGCCTGGAGCCTCTCCCGAGCTAACCGCTCGCGCTAATATTGGATACACAGTGGCTCGATCAACAGGAGTTGGTGTCTGCATTTCCAGAAATTGGTTTCTTGCCTGCTCCCCAATTAATAAGTTCCCTACAGCATCATGCCCATGAACGAGTAAGGCTCTTATAATATCGGAGTCTGACCAGCGATCTGGATTTGGCGATATTCCAAGCTGCGCTGAATAGGCGGATGCATAAGCTCGACCAAGGTATCCTTGTGGGCGCATATCGAATAGCCACCATGGTAAACCATCACTATGAAGGCATACACCGTCAACTTGCTCCATAAAAAATCCATCTGGATAAACAGGAATCAACTGACCTAGAGGCCGTAATGTCCCCTCTTCTGTGATGCGATAAATAGGTGCAGAATTAAACCCTCGAAACGTATCACGTAATGCATATTGAATAGAGGATGCAGCTCCAATCCGGACAATATCATCACCTAATGCTTTTAGTGCTCGAGACAAAGTTGGCTGACTAATATTCATAATATCAGTTAGTTGCCTTGCTTTCATTGGTCCGTTACGGAGTAACTGGCGTATCATCTCAGAGCGATTGATCATGGTATTAGCCGCTTAATGAATAAATAAATGAATAGATGTATGAATAGATGTGTGAATAGATAATTTAGCAGCTATTTTCGGTATTGTCATCTTTCTGGGCTATCTAACTTTTACTCTATCAATCATCCTGATATTCAGGATCCTATATCAAAAATTATCTGATTTTTAAAATGAGCTTGATTATTTATATTGTCGTCTATCCCAAGATAAACAAAATAATTAAGGTTTAGATATGATTACCGCTATCGTAAAAGCGACTATTTTAGCTGATAAAAAGATGAACTTAGGTGTATTGCAGACATTTTACAGTATGAATATTCACATAAAGAAACTGGCTGCCTTCAATATGAATCCTTTATTGATGGAGAAACATTTATCACGATTGAGTGCTGGGAAAACCGAGACGTTCTGGATATTCATTTAGCACAAGAACATGTCAAAAAATATGTTCCGTTAATGAAAGCATGCATTGAAGAAACGCAGACAACGCAATCATCTGTCTCATCATTGACTATTTTGGTGTACATTTATCAAAGTAATTCCAAGTCCGAATTTATCGCCATTAGCTATAGGATACTCATTTCAAGGTCAATCATCATGAAAACGCTCACTATTACTCGCGTTGCTGAATTAACCGGCCTTACCTCTGCAACTATTCGCTTCTATGAAAGCAAAGGTTTGATTCAACCGATTGGCCGAAAAGGTTTAACTCGGTTGTATGCCCCTGAAGTTCTTACTCATCTTTCCCTTATTATTCTTGCTAAACAGGCTCAATTTTCACTGGATGAAATAGCAAACATGCTAAAACGCCTGCCAGAAAATGGAATTGAACGCCCTATTTTGCGAGAAAAAATAGATGAAATTGATCAGAAAATCCAAGAGCTCCAAAAGCTTAAACAAGGGTTACAACATATCGAACAGTGCTCAGCAGATAACCATTTACAGTGCCCTAAGTTCCAAAAAATTCTCTCTACCAGCTTAAAACAAAATATCGCAAAATTGGCCAAAAACCTCGCTTGACTTAAAGTTAACTTTAAGTTGTATCATCCGGCATATTCGTTTTCTCCCTCTACTATTGTTGATTTTTATGAACAATAAGGAATGATTATGCCTCGCTCAGTTTTTTGGCTCGCCGCCGCTCTCGCATTATTTACAACGGGTAATGCCCTCGTTCTTTCTGTTGCTGTGCTGATTGGTTCGCAATTAGCGGATGACCCAGCCTATGCAACCATTCCTCTATTGTCACAATATATTGGCTTGATTTTAGCCTCCATTCCCATGGCGCATTTTATGATGCGATTTGGCCGTCGAGCTGGCTTTATGTTGGGAAACATTGGTGGATTAATGGGCGCAATTTTCGCTATTTCAGGTATTTACACTCAAAGTTTTTGGCTATTTTCTCTTGGAACTTTTTTTACAGGTATCGCGATTGGTACAGCTCAACAATATCGCTTCGCCGCTTTAGAAGAAGCGCCAATTGCCCTTCGTGCAAAAGCCGTCGGATTAGTGATGAGTGGTGGTATTGTCGCGGTATTAGTGGGGCCTACATTAGCCATGTCAACACGTACGCTTATTGCACAATACCCATTTATGGGCACCTTCGCAGCGTTGACGATAATTTATATTTTGGCATTTATACTTTTATTAATGATCCCGTTAACCACGCAACATAAAACACTATTTTCTGCAGATGTTCCGCAAGCGCGTACATATTCAAAACTCTACTCCCAGCCATTACTTATTTTAATCGCTTTCGTTAGCGCAATAAGCTATGCATTAGTAGTTTATATGGTTGGAGCATTTCCATTGGCAATGAAAGCTCAAGAATTTACATTCACTTCCATCGCCTTTGTTTTCCAATGCCATATTTTGGGTATGTTTGCCCCCTCCCTTTTTACTGGGCATTTAATCAGCCGTTTTGGGGTAAAGCCTTTCTTGTGGTTGGGAATAGCCTGCCTGATGGTGGCGAATTTATTAAATTTAACGGGGGCCAGTTATACGCACTTTTTAATATCAATGACACTAGTAGGACTTGCCTGGAACTGTATTTTAATTGGCACCACACACTTATTACCGCGAACATACCGCGATCATGAACGAGCTAAAATACAAGGAATGACCGATTTTCTTATCTTTGGTTTTGGTGCTATTGGTAGCCTATTAGCGGGTGTCACTTTTTATTTTGTCGGTTGGCAAGTGACCAATATGATAGGATTTATTGTTGGGGTGGCTATTTTCGCTGTGATGTTATTGCTTCGTCGTAGTATGGATAAAACATCCGAATTGGTTAAATCTTAGTTTAAAATAACCGCCTCGAATTTTAATTCTTCAAGGCGGTTCCCTTCACTATTTCATTTTTGGCAAAAAGCTCACATCCATATAATATTTATTGGCATTATTCTTATCGAGGTAAATTGTGACTGTTTCTCTATCAATATACGGCGATGGGTCAAAATAAATATTTTCACTCTTATAGCGCTTGATTGTATTCGTGCTTTTATCATGCACATCCGCAATAATTTGATATGGCGACTGCTTGTTTATCTGGATCATTGTATTTTCTTCAACCCCAGTAATTTTGACTTGGATTGGAGTGCCTTCACGTAATAAGCGCGTAATTTTCTTTTTGCCTACCATACCAAAAGCAAACGGAACACCACCAATTAATGTAAATACAACGCCGAAAATACCACAGAAAATACTTAACGCATAAATACCAAAGAAGGAATTAATCACAGCATCGTGGGGGTTAGCTGGATCATACAACACATCAATAGATTGCCCTATGCTGCCACGATAGCTACTGCTGCCCATTGAAGAGCGAAATTCAATTTTTTGCTTATCTTGCGTGCTAAATTCAATAATAGGGAAATAACTTTTTGATTTATCTTCAGAAACACTGACATCCAGATCAGTAATAATCCCTGTTGTTTCTACCCCATTTTTTGTCATATTCATGCTGGAATAGAGCGAGAATGCGGTACCAAGCAGAAATAGGATACCAATCACTAAAAAAACCGTAAATATAATATTTTTAATCTTCACCCTTATATTCCTTTAGTTGAGTTTTCATTCGCCTCTATTATGGTACAAATCGATAATTAATTTCAGATAAGTAAGAGCTAAAGGAAATATTTAAGACTGTTTACCCATTCAAAATATTCATTGATGAATAGGTTAAGATAGGAATCTAGAGGTAATCGCCCTCCTTCACTATACGATAATCCTGAAACCCCCTTCCTCCATCCGCACTCCCCAAATAGCTGTTTTACGAAATAATTTGCGAGTAATTATAATTAGTTCAGTGAAATCGACTTATTGAATGATTCTCATTTAATTATATATTGCCTGAATTGATACCTTCCGTTGATAATATGCGCGGTTTATTTTCCATGCATACACAAAATCAACTGTTTTATACGCGGTTTAAAGGATTTTTATATGAAATACAATAAATTAGCAACATTTATCACAACTCTGGCAGTTGCAGGCGTAGCTAACGCGGCAGAAGTTTATAACAAAGACGGCAACAAGTTTGATGTCTATGGACAAGTTGATGTTCGCCACTATATCGCCGACTCAAAAAGTGGTGAAGATGGTGATGATTCACGCGTTCGTTTAGGATTCCGTGGTGATACTCAAATCAACGACCAACTCACAGGTTATGGTCGTTTTGAATGGGAAACTCCAACCAATAAATCAGAAAGTGACCATGAAAACCAAAACCGCTTAGCTTATGCTGGTTTAAAATTCGCTGATTTTGGTTCTTTGGATTACGGTCGTAATTACGGTGTGAACTACGATGTCAATGCATGGACTGATGTTCTCCCACTTTGGGGCGCGGATACCATGGATCAAGAAGATAATTTCATGATGGGTCGCAACCGTAACTTATTGACTTATCGTAATAATAATATGTTCGGCTATGTTGATGGCTTAAGCTTTGCCCTACAATACCAAGGCAAAAATGGCGATCAGAATAAATCCTCTGGTGAAGATGCACTAAAAAATAACGGTGATGGTTATGGTTTATCAACCGCTTATGAATTAGGTTACGGCGTCACCTTAGGGGGAAGCTATGCAAACTCAAGTCGTACACCAAACCAGCGTGATGGCGCTATTGGTGCAAAAGGCGAACGTGCGCAAGTGTGGAACGTCGGGGGTAAATTTGAGTGGGAAGACCTTTACATCGCAGCCATGTATGGCCAAGCACTGAATGCAACTCGCTACGGAGAAGATGATGCCGAAGCTGTTGCCAATAAAACAGAAAACTTAGAAGTTGTTGCGACGTATACCTTAGATTTCGGCTTAACCCCTTCAATTGGTTATAACCAATCTAAAGGGAAAGATCTTGGCGAATATGGCAGCAAAGACTTAGTGAAATATGTGGCTGTTGGCGCAGCTTATGAGTTCAACAACAACATGTCCGCTGTCGTTGATTACAAAATTAACTTATTGAATAAAAATGAGTTCACTCGTGCTCACAATATCAATACGGATAATGTCTTAGGTCTGGGCTTAGTCTACCAGTTCTAGTCTATATCTCGAAAGTGGCGCTATCTTCAGTATTCAAGATAGCGCCATTTCTTTGCTTTTATTCTTATTTTTACTGACTTTGCTTCAGATAGTCATCGTCTTCAAGCACCCAAAGCGGTTCTATATCGCTGTCCTTCTTAATGACTAAAGAAGGATCAGAACGTAAACATGCGCCGCCATAATGCCCACCCACCGTAAATGTACAGACCTGAATATAACGTTCTGCCACTTTCGGTAAACACCATAATTGCTGATAAACATTCTCTTGATGGGCAAATTGCCCACAAGTTTCATCCAGAATATCGTCTTGATGATCAACCAGCCCAATGTTATTACCACAACGCCCTGCGATAGGCTTCACGGCATACCCTGTTTGGCGTAGCTCATCATTAATCTCAAAATCCGTATCCAATAAATATGGATGATGCGGAAATAGTGACCATAGAATAGGTAGGATTGATTTATTCCCAGGGATCACCGTCCATAACGGTTCAAAAACACGAATTTCTGGACGCAACAGCACATCAATCAGCCGGACATCATTATGATGTGGGTGACCGGTTAAAATAGGTAGACCAGAAAGGTCACTTTCGCTCTCTTGGCGTAACTGCTCCAGAGCGGTTTCCCATGCCCATGTTTTCCATACACATTGAAGAACTCGCCCTTCACCATCCACCACTTGACCCGTTTCATTCCAAACCAACTCATCCAAACCATGGATGATTTTGCATTCAAAACCTGCTGCCGTGATGGATTGAGCCATAAATAGCGCGTGATAATCCTCTTCACTATCTTTATCTTGCATGATGTGAATAAACGGTTTTGCAGTGGTGTGTTTCCATGTATCCGTAAGTAACTCTTGCAGTCGTTCACCTGGATTCCAGCCCGCGGTGATATCGCCTACTTTTGACCATTTATTAATAATTAACCCGGTTTCAGTATGGCAAGAAGCTGAATCCGCATTGTATTCATAAACTTTCAATCCACGATGGTCCATACAAAAATCAAGGCGACCCGTCACCATATCATGACGGCGGTTTTGCCATGATAAACGCAAACGTGGCCAGAGAATGTCGGGGATATTGAAAAGTTTCAGTAAGTTGTCGTCTTTAAGGACTTTTTCAGTCGCATGCAAATACATCAAGTGAACTTCATTTGTTGCCTGCATTAGCTGATTTTCAGCCGTGCTGGAAATCGTGAAATATTCGTGAGGGTTGGCATTCAGTTTATGCCCATGGTTAGCCTTTATATAAGCTAATTCAATCGGGTTAGATTCATCTAACCAGCTTTGATTGAAGTTGATTTGGCTACCCAACTGAGCCGCGTGCAGCTCCATTAATTGTGGATTAATTTCAGGTTCTTTATAAGCATACTGGTTATTATCCGTTTGTATCATCCAACCGAGGATCGTCGTATCGGTGAATGTATCAGACAATGTATAACTTCCATTATCGACGCTTAGAGGGAGTTCTCGGGTCCACTGCTGTCCGGCAGGGAGTTTATGGTGTAAAACATTTTGCTCAACAATTCGTACTTTATTATCAATAACTTGAGTAATAATCGCTACATGCCCAGTATGCTCAAATTCACCGCCTTCCGCCCAAATCAGTAAACTTCCTGCAGTGGGTTTCATTTGGCTGCCATTTTGATACGCACGCAATGGCAATATGCCGTCATCCACCACATGACGTAAGAAACGTAATGCAAAAATCTCATATGCCATGCCAACATCGGTGAATACCACACCATAATTGAGATAGAGAAAACGACGAGCGAATTCAACGCATTGCCATTTATATCCCATATATTCATTATTGATATAACTGCGAAACGAGATATCGTCCCGCTCACCCAGATCGGGAATGGAACTGTAATCGGAAGAGTAAATTGCAACACCACCGGGGGCGTAGCCAAGTAAAGTGCCAAACGGTTCGTGTTCTTCTGTCATGACCAGACTCCTATTACAGCTCACTGATATTATTTAAATCGCAATTATAAGGATGCTAATAATCAGTATACGCCTGTCATAATCAAAACACTGCGTTTTTTCATGGCATAAAAAAAGCACCTACTTAATAGGTGCTTTGTGGTGTTGATGTTGAATTTACGACAAAAAACTTGTTAGCGATAACCGCGAGTATGGTTATTAGATGACCAGTTGTAGGTCGCATTGCTTCCCGTTACGCGCTCTTTTTTCTTCTGGGTTCTTAAGGCTTTGGCTTCTTTTTCAACTTCAGCCGAGATTTCGGTAATGATCAATTTTTTGACTTTGCTTTCTTCTGAATTGGTCAACTCGCGCCCTAAACTTTTACGCTCTTGAGCCAGTCGTTGCCTCACCCGCATTCTTTGCGTTTCAGTCATCTCTTGCAGTGTTAGGGTTTTCATGTCATTACTCCTTCGAAAGTTGAAAGACGACTTCCAATATAGCACTTCGTTCTCTTTTCGTCCTAGATAAGGTGCCATCATCCCTATTTAGGAGTATAGTAGCCTTTATCGAAATCCGAATTGATATGAATCATTTTATTTATTATGGAATTAGCGCTCTCCACACCCGAAATTCGCCAGATCCTTGCTTCTGACACCCCAATCATTGATGTTCGTGCCCCCGTTGAATTTCAACAAGGTGCCATGCCATCGGCACTCAATTTACCCTTAATGAATGACGATGAACGCACCGCCGTCGGGATCTGTTATAAACAAAAAGGCTCCAACAAAGCAGTCGAGTTGGGTCATCAATTAGTCTCTGGTGAATTACGTGAAAATCGAATTAATGCGTGGAAAACGGCGTGTCAACAACACCCAGAAGGTTATCTCTGCTGCGCTCGCGGCGGAATGCGCTCCCATATAGCCCAACAATGGTTAAAAGACGCGGGCATTGAATACCCACTTATCAATGGTGGCTATAAAAACTTACGCCAAACGACTATTGATGCAATCGACGAATTAGCTCAGCGTCCAGTCATATTAATTGGTGGTTGTACTGGAAATGGCAAAACGCTATTAGTTCAAGGGCTTGAAGATAGTATTGACCTAGAAGGTATTGCCCATCATCGAGGCTCTTCCTTTGGTCGTACTTTAGAAGCCCAATTTTCACAGGCTACGTTTGAAAACCATTTAGCGGTTTCTATGTTAAAAAAAGCCCCCAATCACAACCGGTGGGTACTTGAAGATGAAGGACGAGCCATTGGGGTGAACAGCCTTCCTGATTCACTACGCCAAGCAATGGAAGCAGCAACAATTGCAGTGGTTGAAGACCCCATTGAGCGTCGAATGGAAAGGTTAAAAGAGGAATATTTTGACCGAATGACCCACGATTTTCTTGCCGCATTTGGTGAAGAACAAGGTTGGAATGCCTACAGCGAATACCTACACCATGGTCTACACGCCATCCGTAAACGTTTAGGTTCCCAGCGAGCGATTGAGCTAACTAAACTACTTGATGATGCGCTGATTGCTCAACGTAAAACAGAAAAAACAGACGTTCATTTCTCATGGCTTACACCACTACTTCATGAATATTATGATCCGATGTACCGCTATCAGTTGAGCAAAAAACAGGATCGAATTGTTTTCAAAGGGACATTTGAAGAAGTCACTGAGTGGGTAAAATCCACCGCTCAGTAATGTTACACATATTCTTCAATATCAAAGTAAGGTGACACTGTCACCTTACTGACCACTTCAAGCCTGTTTAACGTACTCCTGTTTAGCGTAACAGTGCACCCACTAAAAATAGTGAACCTAATATCAAACAGAAGCCCGAACTGACATACCAAAATAGGTCGCTATTACCTTTAAAGCGGCTTTTGATCAGTGGAAATATTGCCGCTCTAATTAAAAATACAGCAGCAATGGCAATGAGAATGGGTTGAGTAAAGGGTAAAGAAAAAGAACCTTGAGCTGCACTGAATGCGTACAACCCCCAAATGGTTAATACCGTTCCGACAAAAATCGCCGTAAATGGTGGGTACCAGTGCCCTTCTTGAGATTGTTTAACGATCCGTTCCCCTGCTCCGAGCCACTTAAATCCAGCTGCGCCCCAAACCAGACACGCAAAATGCAATAGTGCAACAATCCATGTCAACACAGCAGCTAAATACAATGCAGTTATTCCCATTTATAACCCTTTCAGTGAAGCTTATTTTTTAAAGGCAATCTCAGTAATACCTTGGTAAATTAATTTAGAAGCTAACCCGCCTAAAATCAATCCGACCACTTTGCCTATCACTTTATGGATACGGGAATACGTTCGTCTTACAGAAGAGAGTGAAAATGTCTGGCATAAGATAATACGCCAAATTAAAGAAGCCACCACAATTCCTAACCAAATCACAAGCTTAGTCCACAATGGTGTCGAAGGTGAAATCGTAGTAGAGAAAATACTCATGAAAAATAGAACGGTTTGAGGGTTAGATAAATCAGCAATTAACCCTCGACGAAAATAAACGCCCGTTGGAAAATTTTCTGTATTTTTTTCGGTGGCAAGAGACAGTTGCGTTTTATTTCGAAAGACACTGATCGCGTAATATAATAAATATAATCCACCCAAAATCTTAATCAGAGAAAATAGCGATTCAAACTGCGTCATTAATGCCACCAGCCCAAATAGCCCTAATCCTGAATAAATTGCATCCCCCAGAACAACCCCATAACCACAAGTTAATCCGGCTTTTTTACCTGAACTTAATGTCGTTTGAACTACCGTAAATAAGTTGGCACCAGGGTTAAAAAAGGTCAAAACAAACAAAAACAAGGTGATCAGAATACTGTGTAGTGGATCCATCATGGTGTCTCACATTAGCGGAGGATTTTTTTATTATAGACAGGGATAACCCTTCGGGATGCAATCTACGTCAGGTTATTGAAAATCCACCGTATGTGAACGAACGAAAAAACTATCCCAACGATTTTCGACGTTGCAGCAACCACTTATCTAACTCATTAGCAAATTGCTGGCGATCTCGTTGGTTTAAGCTAGCGGGTCCACCGGTTTGCACACCGCTAGCACGCATCGTATCCATAAAGTCTCTAATGGTCAGACGTTCACGGATCGTGGCTTCACTGTAACGTTCACCTCGGGGGTTCAACGCCACCGCGCCCTTTTCCATCACTTCCGCCGCCAATGGAATATCAGCTGTAATCACTAAATCACCAGCCTGTACACGTAAAACAATTTCATTATCTGCGACATCAAACCCTGCTGGAACTTGCAGTGTCTTTAAAAATAAAGAAGGAGGAACCGACAAACGCTGGTTCGCCACAAATGTAATTTGCACTTTTTCTCTATCGGCCGCGCGATATAACACTTCTTTAATCACTTTCGGACACGCATCCGCATCCACCCAAATCACCATATTGACGTTAACCTATCGATTTTATTTCTAGGAATGAATTGCTGCACATCATAGCATGTCATCAATCCCTTAGGAGGAACAAACTGCCGTTTCTTGGCGGTTGTCGAACAAATAGATGCTGAAATGAACCAACGTTTGACGCTGTCATGCCTATTTAGAAATGGCGCTCGAGCCTGAATATCAGCAAGTGATTTTACGGGATGCTAAAGCGGTGTTAAGGGAAGCCATCGCAAAGTCTAACTTACAGTGCGCGGATGCCATTGAAAAGATCATCACCAAACTGGTGGAGGATAAAATCATTGCCAACGTAGAGCCTCGCGCCCTCGCAGCATTACTCAATGGAGGCTTGTCCGAAGCAGCGTATTGGATAGCACAAGATAAGAGTGAAACGCGGCTAAAACAGAGTATTGCCAGTATCGATATACTACTGAACGGATTAAAAAAACCAGCAGAATAATAACAAAAGTAAGCCCGCTATATGGGCTTACCCGTTATTGACTCAAGATTAACGCAGTGATTTAAATACGCGAATAAATTTCTCGACATCTTCTTCGCTTGTGGACCATGACGTACACAGACGCACACAGGTTTTGCCCGCTTCCGGCGCAGGCATACTGCTTAAAATATAATGTTCCAGCAATTTCTTCGCTAAATCATCCGGTAGCACCACAAACACTTGGTTTGATTCAACTGGCGCTAAGAACTCAAAACCTTGCTGAGTAAAGAATGCGGCTAAATGCATCGCCATCTCATTGAGATGCTTACCCAGTTTGAAATAAAGGTCATCTTTAAACAGCGCGTTAAATTGAGCCGCTAATAACCAACCTTTCGCCTGCAATCCCCCTTTTTGCTTGATACTAAAGCGGAAATCAGATTTCAAGCTTGGGTTTAAAATCACTAGGATTTCACCGGTCAGTGCACCAATCTTAGTACCACCGATATAAAAAACATCCGTCAATTGAGCGATATCTTCAATCGTTACGTCGCTCGCATGGGACATTAAGCCGGAGGCTAAACGTGCGCCATCCATAAACAGCCATAAACCATGCTCATCACACACTTTACGCAGCGCAACCAGCTCATCTTTACGGTACACAGTACCAATTTCTGTGGAGTTACTGATATACACCAATTTTGGCTGTACACAATGCTCATCGGTATGATGTGCCAAAACTTGCTCAACCAGCGCTGGGGTTAACTTACCCGATGCTGAAGGAACAGTGAAAACTTTATGCCCTGTGGCTTCAATTGCCCCCGTCTCATGCACTGCAATATGCCCTGAATCTACCGCGATAGCCGCCTGATGAGGTCTTAATACATGGGAGATGGTAGTTAAATTGGTGATCGTGCCACCATTAAAGAAATGGATATCTGCATCTGGGCGCCCAATGCGCTGTTTCACTTGCTCAGCTACACTGGCACATAACGTGTCGGTACCATACCCTTCAAAACGCTTCCCCGCTAAGTTATTAAGTTCTTCCATCACTGCTGGGTGCGCTATTTCATTATAATCATTAATAAAGCTGTACATTGGCAACCTACCGTTAACTCATGTTGTATTAAAAATAAGCCAACAGTTATATGCGTATATCATTCAATGTTCAATGATATTTTTTAGATGATTACCCTCGCATTATATTACTGGTTGCGAGCGACGAAATGTCAGATTAAAGCGGTAAGCCCCAAGTTGAGGATGAACGCCTGATTTGATTTGGCGTACACCGTGATAATTGAGCCGTGATCGTCCGCCCCACACTAAAACATCCCCATGCTCCAGTGGAATTGCTTGACGTGGAGATTCTCGTGCCTGTCCACCAAAATCAAAGATAGTGGGCAACCCTAATGAAAAAGAGACTATCGGCTGGGAAAAATCCGCTTCATCCTTATCTTGATGCAGTGACATTTTAGCTCCCACACCATAGCGGTTAACTAGGCAGGCATCTGGAGCAAAATGAGAAAAGCCGGCTTTTTCAGCGGCATTTATCGCCAACTGTTTAAATAATGCGGGCATGCTGGGCCATGGCTGCTGAGTTATCGGATCGGCAAAGGAATATCGGTAGCCTTTATTATCCGTAACCCAGCCCCAATCACCGCAATTGGTCATTGCCACAGACATGGCGTACCCGCCAGGGGTTTCCATATGACGCAAAGGTGCTTGAGCAATCACTTCATTCAATGCAGCTAATAACGGCTCTCCTTGCCCAAGCAAAAAACCTTTAAGGAGATAAGCATCGGGCGCAATCTCAATCGTATTCTCTTCATCAGGAAATAACATAGTCACCACTCAGTAAAATGGGTGTCTACCTATATAAATAAGACACCTTGACCATTTAAGCGGCTTGTTGCTGCCTTTTCAAGGCCAATTTACGCTCTGCTTTTTGGCTACCCCAGACGCTGAGTAAAATCACCAACATGCCGAGAAACTGTAATGGGCTTAATTGTTGGTCGAGCCACATCCATCCCAGAATAACTGCGCTCATTGGGCTTAAGAAGCCCAGCGATGCCACTGAACTGGGTCCTAAGATAGCGAGACCACGGAACCATAATGCATAAGTCAATGCGCCGCCAACCAAGGTTAAATAACTCAGACCCGCGATATTTAACAAACTCAAGGAAGGTAACGCAGGTTCAAGTAATAGCGCGAAAGGCAGTAAGACTAACCCGCCTGCGGTTAATTGCCACGAGGTAAAGGTTAAGGCGGAAACGGGCGGCTGCCAACGACGGCTCAGTACTGTTCCTGCAGCCATAGAAAATGCCCCGGCTAAGCCCGCAATAATCCCCGTTAAATCTAACGCAGCACTTGGCGTCAATAATAAAATAGCCACTCCGAAAATACCGCTCAGTGCGGCAAATATCGAAATACTCGATAGCGGGCTGCTTAATAACCAACGGCTAAGGAATAACACAATCAGCGGCTGAATTGCCCCCACTGTTGCCGCCACGCCACCCGGTAAACGGTATGCAGAGATAAACAATAACCACCAAAATAGAGAAAAATTTAAAATGCCGAGAATAAACACCCGTCCCCACCAAATTCCTTGAGGCAATTTGCGTAAAAATAGCAACAGCAGCAGCCCTGCGGGCAGTGCGCGTAGCATCGCTAACGTCAGGGGCATCCCAGCAGGCAGCATTTCCGTGGTGACCAAATAGGTGCTTCCCCATACAATCGGTGCTAATGCCGTTAAAAACAGAACCCAATATCTATTCATGATCACGCTCACGTTGATTTATCTTGAGGTCAAGATAAATTCAAACTACCTTGACGTCAAGATAGATTATTGTATGATTTGCCGATGGATAGAATAGATAAAATCACTCAACAGTGGGAACGTGAACGCCCCGACCTTGATATCAGCGCCATGGGGCTGATTGGTCGCCTAGGTAACGTTGCCCACCACCTGACCCGTGAAATGGAAAAGGTATTTGCCCAATTTGGTCTAAATCGATCAAGTTTTGACGTACTCGCCACTTTGCGCCGTGCAGGTTCCCCTTACACACTATCACCCAGCGATATGCTAGCGACCTTGATGGTGACGTCCGGCACCATGACCAACCGCATCGATCAGCTCGAGAAAGCCGGTTATGTCGCGCGTCATGTCAATCCTGATGATGGGCGCGGTTTTTTGGTGAGTTTAACAACGGAAGGGTTGGATTTAATTAACCAAGTGGTCACCGCCCATACTGAAAATCAATCCCGTTTGGTGGCGTCACTGACGAATGAAGAGCAACAAGCGCTTAATCAGCTATTACGGACGTTTCTCAATCATTTAGAATCATGAAACTTTTAGAGGGGAATTCCTTTTCCTCTCTCTATTTTTAAGCGCTAAATTAGCTATTCAATTCAAATGGCATCAATTTTTGCGAACGCTCAAATTGATCGCAAAGATACACCAAACGCAGTAAATTTTCGGCGGTTTGATTTTCTCTTTTGACGTAATGCGCCAGTTGCTTAGCAAACCACAACATCCCCAAATCCTGCAATGTACTGACCACAAAGTTTAACTCGTCCATTTGACTTGCTGATAACTGCGCACGCCCCGTGCAGCTTTGTGTTTCCAATACCGCCAAGATTGGACGGGTAATCTGCTGTGCCAAGGTTGGCACTGGCGCAAATGCTGTGCGGTCTTGCTGCTTTTTCGCCATATATTCAGCAATCGACGTCATAAACTTGGAAGACTGTTTTTTACGAGGTACCGATTCAAAGTCGAGATAAAATAACTCAATACCCTGCTCTTTTTTCAACCAGAGGGTTTTCGGCGTAAGCTGTAGTTGTTGCTGAGAGACGCTGACTTGAACGGATACCGCACTAATTTCCCAACCTTTCTGAGTGATAAAACGCAACTCTTCAATTTTGTGATTTTCCGTACCTTGCCAGTCTAATCGCAAAAATGCCCGATTCTGATTTCCATCCAGCACTGCCCAACTGACACACTGCTCTATTTCATTCCAATGCAGCGGTTCGTAGCTGTCGATATGCAGCACAACCGGTTCAAACTGGGCATCATCGGTGAGCGCATTGAAATAGGTCGTTGCCGATTTCCAATCATCAAACCCCAGCTCACTTTTCAATGCTTGGTAATCATCGAATGAAATGTGCGGCGCTTGGCTAACTGCATAGCTATCGCCGCTAGCCGCAAGTTTGCCCTCATCGGATAAGCGTGGATTGTGCAATTCAAAGCCACTGCTCATCAGGCTATCTGCCGTTTGTTTCCAAATGGCTAGCGTTTGCCAGACAGTGTAACGGGTGAAATTCGAGTCAAGGGTATTAGCTCGAGCTTGGCTACACTGCACCACTTTTTTCTCTTGTTTATCCCAAAAACTAAATGTTCCCCCGATAGCGCCACTTTGGGTTTGCCACCACTCGGCATGAATCGGGATCAAAGAAAGAATGTCCGTTTTACTGTCATATTGGCGACGACCAAAGGCGCGCAATAGTGCAAGTTTATCGTCGCTGGCGTGAGTTAATTGGTAAAGATAGCCACTGATCTGCGCGATAAACCGCAAAACTTGCCCTTCATCCATCGTGAAATGGCGCTGGGCTAATAATTTCACTTGATAGCTTAAACGCTTTAAATAATTGGCTAAGCGAGGCAAACCTTCCGCACGCGCTGACATATTCAATAAATGCAATTGCGCGGCGCTGCTTTGGCTTATATGGGAAAGCCCCTGACGCAGCATATCGTGAATAAAACGCTGGATAGTCGCAATCACCGCATGCTCATCGGCGCTCAATGCTAGCATGGTCTCGCGGTTAGGCATAAGATCGTCAGGCCAATTCCACGGCTGATTATGTTGAAGAAAGACCTTAGCGATCGCTGCCAAATGTAGGGCTTTTTGCTGCTTCTCAGGTAATGATGACAGCATCCCTTGAAAACCATTACCCCGAATATAGATAATTGGCTCGTCGTACTGAGGGATCGTGATTTTCAGTTGGTTAGCTTGGTCGTCTAAGATCACGGTGTGATCTTGCCAATCCTGTAAGATCTTCACCGCCAAGCGGCAATCGGGCTTACTGTTTTGCTTAATTAATGTGGGAACATCGAATGCCAACAGCTCAGGTAATAGTGGTTCAATATCGACAGACTCCGAACTATCTTCTGTAGAATCAATCGATTGTTCATCGCTGTTTGTTTGTACCCAAAGCACCGCGGCTAGAATATGTTTGCAGCAACCCGAAGCCGAACAGTCGCAGCTGGCTTTTTGAACCCCTTGAGGATCTAACGTAACGTTCTGTCCATCGCTGGTAAAAGTTCCATCCGCTAAACAAATCGGAGAAACTTTACCACTTTCCAGATCCTTACGAGCCCGGCGCAGCACTCCGACGTTGGCAAATACGGCCAATGCATCATCATCATAATGTAAATAAACGGTTTTCCAACTCATTGCATCACCTCAGCCAACCAGTGAGCGAAATGCTCTGGGGTTAACGCCGCCACACTCATACCGCGATCCGCCAGCTTCTGGGCAATCTCCGTATCATAAACCGGTAATGCATCATCATCTAAAGCGGCTAATCCCAACAATTTCACTTGCTGGCTATTCAAGCGCTCAGTGCAATTGAGCAGATTATTCAACGCCCCGCCTTCTTCAAAGTCGCTGATCAACGAAATCACCGTGCGTTTCGGATTGCGGATCAAGCTCTCGCAATAATGCATCGCTTTGGCGATATCGGTTCCCCCACCGAGCTGCACGGTCATTAATACTTCCACCGGATCATGGGCCAAGTGGCTGAGATCCACCACTTGGGTATCAAACACCACCAAAGAGACACGCACCGTTGGCAATGCCGCTAAAATACTGGCACACACCGCCGCATACATAATCGAACTCGCCATCGAGCCACTTTGGTCGACGCACAAAATCACATCCCATGGCAAATGCTGTTGCTGGCGGGAGTTAAAATACGGAGTTTTAATCACTAAGCGCTGATTTTGTTGATCATAATTCTTTAAATTCGCAGCAATGGTGGCTCGCCAATCAAAATTACGACTATTGGGGAGTAGCGATCGCTTAAAACGGTTACGACGTCCCGTTAACGCTTGGCGAAACTGATTACGCATCTGGCTTAAAATATCATCCACCACTTTGCGAATAATATTCTTCACCGCATCTCGCGTGTCTTCGCTCATTTTACCGCGCAAACTTAATAATGATTTCGCTAAAGCTTTGGTGGGCTCCATCGCATTCAATGCCTGCGGGCTTTTTAATAAGCTGCTGATTTCATAACGCTCTAATGCCTGTGACTGCATTCGTTCAAACGTGCTGTTCGGGAACAATTTACGGGCTTGATTCAGCCAGTTCACTGCTGTCAATTGGGAAGCATCTAGCGAGCCATGGCGCCCACCTTCTTGGCGTAAACCGCGACGTTGGTATTCACGACGATATAAAAAATCCAATGACCGCTCGATTTTGAGCTCATCGCCATTTAACGCCGCCTGCCCCAGTGCACCATCCGCATATTGACCTAAAATAAGGCGCCAGCGTTTCGCTAATTGAAGTTGTTCTTCAGTTAATTGCGCCTCTTCTGGCTGCTTATCCATGAGATAGCCCCTCATTTTGCAGCGCAAACCACTCGGTTAACCCTTGGTTTTCAAGCTGATGCTGAATTTTTTGTTCTAATTCCATGGCTTGGAGTAATTGTTGCTGATTAAATTGTGTCTGATGGAGAGTTAAATCTTGGGTATCCATCGATAATTTTTGCGCGACCACCCGCGCCATTTGCGCATTCTGTTTCGGGGTTAATTGGCTAAAAGCAAAACGCAGATCCGGTAACACTTGCAAGAAACGTTCATCATCCCACTCACCCAATAGTTCATTGAGTAACTCTATTAATAGAGGTAAACGCACAACCAATTCCGGTGCAGTACGCATAATGCCAATGAAGTAGCCGATGGCCAGTTCCGGGTCGCTACCTAAACTGAACGTCCGCTGAATTTCCTGGGTCAGTACCGATTCATCAATTTGGCCACCAAGATAACGAATAGCATCAACCGCCCCTTTAATCAGCGGCGCGTGATTAAGGCCCCCATCCAACCGGCTCAATTGTGCATAAAATTCTGTGGAATAATCCGTATCGCGGCTTATTTCCGGCATAAAGGTAATTAATTCGCGGCAAGACTGTAACGCATTAAAATAGTGCTCTTGCTGCTGTTCGTCCCCTTGGGCCACCTGATCTAAGCAGAAAAAGGTCTGAGAGAGTACTTTATCAATCCGCTGTTTGATGCCGGTTTCTTCTTCAAGATCAAAAAAGCTACGCCCGCGCCATAGATGCACCAGCTTATGACCACAGGCCACTAATGATTCAAACTGGCTATCGTGCTGAATATAACGGTCTAATAAGGTAAACAGCGTTGGAATGCGCTGATGAAGTCCAATCAACGCAGCCTGCATCAGCAATGTCACCGCGCTTTGACTCGAACGGCTGACGCCTTGTTCCTCAAGCTGTTTTTCCATCGCTAAAATTTTATTCAGTGCAATGGCTTTTAATTGCGTGCCTTTTTCAGAAAGCGCGATCAGCTCCCCTTCCACATTTGGCGTCCACGCGTATTGCCACTCTTCAAACAGTAAATCCATCTGGTTACCCGAAAGAAAATTAGGGCCAGAAAGCGGTTTCGCGAAGTGGATCTCTAAGAAACTCAAAAGATGCAGAAAACGGCTGCGCAAGCGGTGTTGCTTATTGCGATAAACGTCTAAGCGACTAACTTTGGCTAATGTGTCATCCAATTTAAAGCGAAAGCCTTTCGCCAATGAATAGGTTTCAGACACCAATGGCGGTGTGATGGTGCCTTTGGGGATCTGCCCTAAGGTAAAGCCAGAAAAACAGGTTTTGATTTGCTGCCACAGTTCATCTTGGCTTTCATCTAAGCTGCCTTTGATAAATGCACTTTGCAGCCCATCCAATAAATCATAGCGACCCGCGCCCGTGTGCCCACGAAATGCGGCAAGTCTCAAGCTCTGTTCTGCGGCGAGTTTGACGGATAAGAATCCCGGCGCTGCATCAAATTGCTTTTCTCGTAACACTTCAGCCACGTAAGCCAAAAACTGAATACCGAGCTGATTTCGATATGCTGCCGTAGCAGCCACTTTTTGCTGAACCTGATCTGCTCGCTGCGCCAACAACCCTTCCCATACTTTTTGATAAAAGGCTGGCGAAGGCATGCCGGAGGCGTAACCATTCAACGCATCGAGCCGGTCAAAGCTATAACGGATAAGCCAAGCGCTGTCGCGTTCTGCCAACTTTTGCTGAGCCGTAAATTGCTTTTGTTGCTCGGAAGAGAGTTTAAATTGCTGTGCCGCAGCCTCCCCAAGCCCTTCAAGCAGTGCCAAGGTATGAAACCCGCCCGTCACGACCACAATTTTCGCGTTTGGCTCTGTTGCTTTAATGGTTTGAATGTGCGCTTGCATATGGGTTTCACGCTGAGTTGAACCCTCCGAAGCCAGTACTTCCGGTTCGTAATCTAAACGAGCCAATGCACACCAAATAAAGGTATCACGGAAGAAATCAGTCCAATTGGCAACCGAGGTTAATGGACGCAACTCAAACAAATGTTCCCACAGTTCATCGTGATCACGGCACCCACACTTTTTTGCTAACTGAGCAATAAATAAGCTATGGGCAAGGTAGCGCTCCCGTTGTAGGCTTTGATGTTGGCTTTCGCCTTCCTGGTCAAGTTCTACTTGCGCGGTCCATGGTAAATCGATAAAACGCAATTGTGCTTTATGCTGCTGCCCAACATGTAGCGCTTGCCATTCAGGGGAATATTCGCAAAAAGGGAAATAGGCCGAACGTGTGACAGCGTCACTTCCATCTTGCTCGGCAGTCGCATTTTTTAGGGTAGTTTGCCCCATAATCGCCACTGGTGGTCGAGTCTCTTTATCCAATAAACCCGCGATTAATGGGTTAAAACTGTCGGGACCTTCTATCAGCACGTAATCAGGCTTAACCTGCTCAATTAAGCTCAATACGCTATAAGCACAGGCGGGACTATGGTGACGAACAGGGGCAAAATAGAGCTGTTGCTCCCCCAGTGTTTTCCACTGTTCAAGCGCCAGCTGTAGCCGTTCTGGCAATGTGATATGTTGCAATGTGACCGTTGATAAACTCACCGATGATGTCTCTTATTGAGCCAGTGTGGCAACACGCTGTTTGCCACACTGGGATAACTCAGATTATTGCCAGAATTCACGAGATGCATCGAAAAAGGCTTTCCATGCTTCGCTCTGTTTCGCACGTTCGCGAGCAACGTTATCAATGTAATAACGCATCCGTTTGATATCATCTGCATTATCTTTGAGTACCACACCAATCAGCTGGCGCGCGACCGCGCCTGCGCTCAGCGTGCCATCCCCTAAATAGTGCGCTTCCAATGCACAGGCATAGGCGATATTAACTGCTTCTGCCGTAGACATCACCGCATCTGGGGTTTTAATACTCCCGCCATCTTTGGTATTGCCTGAACGTAATTCTTGGAACGTCGTGACTAATAATTCGATCACATCTGTTGGGACAGTCACTTTGCCATCCAGCTCGCCAAGTTCAACGGTCAATTGTTTGTTGATCAGTTCAATTTCAAATGCCGGATCTTGGATGGGTTTGACGGTTTCGAAATTAAATCGACGCTTGAGTGCCGATGACATTTCATGCACACCGCGGTCACGTAAGTTAGCAGTACCAATCAAGTTAAAGCCTGATTTGGCGCTGATCCGCGCATTATCTTTCATTTCAGGGATCATCATTTGCTTCTCAGACATCATACTGACCAGCACGTCCTGAATTTCAGGTGGGCAGCGAGTGATCTCTTCAAAGCGCACAATTTTGCCTTGTTGCATTCCTTGGTAGAGTGGCGAACTGACTAATGCCTTCTCAGTTGGACCTTCCGCCAGTAATAGCGCGTAGTTCCACGAATATTTAATATGATCTTCCGTGGTACCCGCCGTGCCTTGAATGGTTAAACCGGAGTCACCGCTGATCGCCGCGGCTAATAACTCGGACAGCATGGATTTCGCCGTACCCGGCTCCCCTACCAGCATTAACCCTTGTTTACCCAGTAAGGTCACAATGGCGCGATCTACTAGCGCATCGTCACCAAAAAATTTGGGGGTAATTTGCAGTGCTTCATCCCCAAGAATAAATTGACGTACCGCCCGCGGGGAACGTAGCCAACCTTGTGGTTTTGGGTTGTCTTTATCCGCTTGGGTTAATCGTTCTAATTCATCCGCAAAGCGTACTTCTGCGCTTTCACGCAGAATACTTTCCGTTACTTTTTTTGCCTTAGCCATGTCAATATCCTAAATTTATGCGTCGATTACTCAATGATTACCAAGGGGTTTTCTTTTCCCATTCAGGGTCAAAACCGCTACAGGCATCCGCGATTTTCAGGTAGTCCGCATAGCTTTCTGCTAATAAGATCGGCGGTACGTTTTTCAGTTCCACATAGCCTCTATCCCATGAACTTTTTTGTGCTTGGTCGAAACTCAAGGAGTACAATACCGCAGGGATATTTTCTTCTGGGACATAGCTACCACTGAATTCCATATATACATAGCAATCTAGGCTGGAGAAATATTTGAAGTAATGACAGAAGCTTCCACCGTCTTCCGCTTGACCGCGCTGATACCCCATTTTGGTTAACACGCCGCGTAAGGTGAAGGTATCCGTTAGCCAGCCTTTTCTATCTTCGATTTCGGTTAGTGTTAACGCCAGATCTGGAATGGTGTGATCCATCTGCGAGAATAGGAATTTAACTTTGTAATCTTTAAAGTGGACAATCCACGCTTTACGGTCTGCATCAGACAGTAACGCCGCATGACCCAGCTTGATGCTGGAATCTGCGCTTAATTCGACTTCATCATCATCGAGGTTCAATAAGCAACCATCATCGGATGGGCGGAATTGGTTGATCACTTGGCCATCTTTCACTTCTAACCAAACCAGTCGTTCAATCAATCCACGCATCACTGGGTGATTTTGAATGTATTCCTGCCAATCTGCAGTACTCCACAGACGCTCTGCACACATCGCTTCATACAGACGCGCAGTCTGTAATTCAATAACTTGCTTAAGCTCTTTTTTGCTGGATGTCAGGAGTTTTTTCGACTCTTTAATCAACTCTTCGTTGTCGGTTTTACGTGCCGCGGGCAACGCTTTAATCTCTTTACCTTCTGGGTTAAATAACACCAGTTTTTGTTGGGCATCGAGTTTAGCAGTAAATGTGCGATCGCCATATTCCAGTACTAAGGTGCCAGTTTCGTCCATACCTGCAGTTGGGATGGTTCTATCTGCCAGTTCATCCGCGCTCCAACCGTTACGCTGCGCAATGTCAGAGACTAATCCGCGAGCTTTTTCTTGGACCGATGCGGTACGATAACGACGCGATAATGACAGTAATAGCTGGATGATCAGCGGATCGTTACTGACGGCAATCGCGTCAATCATCGCTTCAATTTGAGCGCGACGCTGGTAATGGTCTCGCATATAGTTACGCAGCATAGTTACGGCAACATGTCCCTCCACACCACAAATCAGCGCAAGCATCCCTTTTTCACTGATCGCCGAGCCTAAATAACGGCCTAAAACTTCGTTTTTAATTTCGTTGATGGTCTGCTCGAGTGTGAAGTTCTCATACTTGGCATAATATTCTGGCCAGCGTTTTACCCAATCTTGGTAGTTTTTCAAGCGTGATGGAGCGTCTCTTTCGGCTTCTGCCATCGCCGCTTCCAGTGATGGTCCCGCCACATCTTGGCTAATAAAACTATTAAGAATAAAACTGCCTAACTTACGCTGGCTGTCTAATGACAATAAGCTGATATAGCGCTGTAATAGGCCGTTACCCGCTGGCATTTTTAATTTCACCGCGAGAATGATCCACCAGCGGATGATATCCGCATCCACCTTTTTATTATCTTGCCAAGTCATGTCTGGGATGGCATCCAGATCAAACCACGCCATGCTAGCCGGTGCCTTGGCTTTTAAGCCTTTTTGCGCTTCAGCCAACAGAACTTTCGGGGCTAAGTAACCAGAAATATCTTCGCCAAATTGCTCTAACGCCGTTAATAATGCGGCTCTAACCACTTCGCGCTTCTCTTTTTTCAGCAACGCGTACAGCGGTTTTAGTGAATCTGGGTGTTTCAAGCGAGCTAACCATTCGATGGCAGTGACGCGGATCTCTTGTTTACCAGAATCCAATCCTTCGGCCGCATTGACGTGAATGCTTGGTAAGGTTTCCAGTAGTTTTTGAGCGCTTAGACGGTGGGTTTTATTTTCACCCAATGCCAGTTCCATAATGCGAGGAATGAATCGCGCAGGAATGGTTGGGTATTTCCCTAAAATAGTGACTGCATTAGACGCATCATACTCTTGGTAATAACGGTGCCCTTGGTGCTGCGGGATAAGACCCAGCGCTTCACTTAAGAAATCAGGGTACTGCATAAAGAACGGCCAAATTTGTTCCGGTGCTCTAAATAATCCTAATCCATCACTGTATGAACGCAGGCATAAGTCAGCAATTAAGCGGCTCGCATTTTTAAAATGGCACTGCTCAAGCCCTTTTTCTAATTGACGTAAATCGAGCTGCGACAGGATGCGGACGGGAACTTCACGAGTGAGTTGATAGTGAGAAAAATGCTCAACATCAGAGCGGTTATGACTCAGTAAACGCAACGCGTGGAATAGCGTGAATTCCGGTAAATTATTAATGCGCTCTTTGTGCTTGATGACATTATATTCATGATCGGTGATCACCCCGACACCCGAGTTTAATTTAGCGAGTAAACCAGCACACTCATCTTCACTGTGTTGACTGAACTCTTTGTAATGGCGTTGTGACCACGTGTATTTATGCTTTTCTTGCTTATTTTCTTCCAGTTCACGCTCAGCATTTTCTTTCGCTTTTTGCAGCATTTCACGGAAGTTAGATACCAAAATATCGACTGCGCTTGCTGGCAGTGGCGTATCGTCCATCGGGATAACGTCTGGAATTTCTACCGCTTCCACTTCGCTCGCACAATCCATCACATCAAAACGAGAAATCGCACTTTCAATACTCTTGAGGACAGTTTTGTTGGTTTCCACTTTCAATGCCGCTTCAAGAATATCTCTATCTTTACCAATACGGGCAAACAGATCCGCCGCTTGCGTACGCTGTTTCGGTGTTCCTTCAAGCAACACTTTGGTTAAATGGGTTTTAACTGCCTCTTCCGGCAGAATAGACATCACTGGCTCAGCCGCTGAGCGCACGGTTTTCAGTGAACTGGTTGCCAATAACACGAGAATATCGGCAAACACACTATACAGCGCTTCGTCTTTTTTCAGCGTATCAATCAATTGAATCTGACCACAAGCGGATAAATTGCTCAGCAGGCTTTGGCGAATAAAATCTTGCTCAGCAATTAAGTATTCTTTCAAACCTGGAATAGCGAACAATAAAGCCATATTTTCGTAGTGATAATCAGACAGGTTTTGTCGATCAAAAATACCGTATAACAAAGTGTTACCCGCTTGTTCAGCTTCATTTTCCACTAACTGACTGAGCAGATCGTAGTTCCAGTGTTTACGGTGTTCATATTTAGCATGGCGTGAATTTTCAAAGGTGGTTACAAACGCATCACACAGTAAATACAGCATCCAAGACGGTAACTCTGGCGTCAGAATTTTGATATTCACCTCTTGGCAAGCCGCCGCGATCACTTTTGCAAAACGCGCGATCTGTGCTGGCGTAATATCATCACCCACTTTGGAATACAGTTTATGGCGGGCATTCTTACCTTGGCGGATCACTTTGCTATACGAGCCAGCATCAAAACTGTGGCTTCCCCACCACCAATCCACCGTTCCCGGTTTGTCTAATAATATTGTGGCTTTCTCTTTGTCCAACTGCCCCAGTTTCATGAGAATTTCAGGGGATTTACCCTCTATCACATAATCAAAGAGCGATTTGGGTAAACTTTCTTCAAATGCAGCGAAAGGAAGCAGGGATTCTTGTAAATATTGTAATCCTGCGGATTCCCCTTTTTCGCCATAAATAGCCAGAAGGTCAAAGGTAATTTTAGCCATGTTAATTTCCTAAATGTAGTTATATAACAACTTCTTATCATTTTTAGTTATTCATCTCAATTTGATTATTCTTATTCCTGATTATTTAACTTTACTGCTTAATTATTCATCTGGAATTAAATACCAATAATTTAAATATTCCCCCGCTATTTTCCCAATTCTTGCGTCAAATCCTCCCTATTATGGAAGATTGGTCAGTAATATATGACGTTGTGAGCAAAATACCGCCTATAACAATTTTTCCCATTTTTAGACTGATCTGCACAGATATCATCGGCAAATTGACGAAAATTTTTAGTTCATTTAAACAGCAAAAAAGCCATTGACTAAACATGTAGTCTAATATTAGATTAATTGTATAAATCAAATTTCCGAATGAGGAAAATCAATGAGCCAAAATACCGTTTCTACCAATATCGTTTACAGCAATATTGTTTACACTAATGCTTCCCAGTTGATTCCACCAAGAGGGCACTATTCACACACCGTCACGGCGAATGGTTTCGTGTTTGTATCGGGGCAATTGCCCACGGATAGCCAAGGAAATGTGCATGCGGACGCTCCCTTTGCCGAGCAAGCTGAACTGGTATTAGCAAATTTAGAAGCTTGCTTATCTGCCAGTGGTGTCGGTCGGCAACAATTGGTTCAGGTTCGGGTGTATATCGCGGACATGGACAATTGGCCGGTGTTTAATCAAATTTATGCCAATTGGATTGGCGAGTTTCGTCCTGCTCGCGCTGTTGCGGGTGTCCGTGAACTGCATTTTGGTGCGGGGGTCGAAATTGAAGCAACCGCTGTAGCGGCAAGTTCATTGTTATAAAAATCAAGTTATTACCAATCAGCCATTTAATAATGGGGTATATCATGTCTGAATTAACATTACCGACCTATCAAGATGTCGAAGCCGCAGCACAGCGTATTGCAGGTATTGCACACAAAACCCCAGTGATGACGTCCACGACAGTCAACAATGAGTTTGGCGCTGAGTTATTCTTTAAATGTGAAAACTTCCAACGTATGGGGGCATTTAAATTTCGCGGCGCGTTAAACGCCCTTTCACAGCTCACCCCTGCGCAAAAGAAAACGGGAGTTATCGCATTTTCGTCAGGAAACCATGCGCAAGGTATCGCGCTGGCGGCGCAAATTTTGAAGATTCCGGCCACCATTTTAATGCCAATTGACTCTCCAGAAGTCAAAGTTGCCGCCACCCAAGGCTACGGCGCTAAAGTCATCAGATTTGACCGCTATACCCAAGATAGAGAGCAACTCTGTCGAGAGCTAGCTGAAAAAGAGGGATTGACCATCATCCCACCTTACGACCATGTGGATATCATTGCGGGTCAAGGTACTGCCGCGAAAGAGCTGTTCGAGGAAGTTGGCGAGCTTGATGCCTTATTTGTTTGTCTCGGCGGTGGTGGATTACTGTCTGGTTGTGCGTTGGCAGCACGAGCTTTATCACCAAATTGCAAAATTTACGGTGTGGAACCTGAAGCGGGCAATGATGCGCAGCAATCTTTCCGTAGTGGGAAAATCGTGCATATTGAAACTCCGAAAACTATCGCGGATGGTGCTCAAACTCAACATGTTGGAAACTACACATTTGAGCTGATCAAACAGAATGTGGATGACATTTTAACCGTGACCGATGCGCAATTAGTCGATCGCATGAAGTTCTATGCTGAACGCATGAAAATGATTGTGGAGCCGACCGGTTGCCTCTCTTTCGCTGCCGCCTTGAAAATGAAAGAACAGCTGCGCGGCAAACGCATTGGGATTATTATCAGCGGCGGAAATGTGGACATTAAGCGCTTCGCAGAATTAATGTTAGCTTAAGCAATTTATGCCCCTTCTCTATTAGAATTGAAAAAAATAGTTTAATATTTAAAGAGATATCCAAAATAGACGAAGGGGTAGAGTTATGGCTAAGCCACAAGAAAACAGTTTATTGGCACAAATTGAAGCCATAGCACAGGGGTTAAGTGAAACCTTCGCCCCTTTCTGTGAAGTGGTTGTCCATGATCTGAAAAACCCTGAGCATTCGATTATTTCGATTCATAACAATCTATCTGGTCGTAAAGAAGGTCAACCGACAACCGAATTGGGTCTCGCCCGTATTGAATCCGCCGATTTCCCCAATATCATCGCCAATTATGCCAATCAATTTCCAGATGGGCGCCCAGCCAAGAGCACATCCATCGGCATCAAAGATGAAACTGGACAATATGTTGCTGCTTTATGCCTCAATATAGATATGACCCAATTTCGCAGTATGCAAAGCATGCTGTCACAATTTACAGAAGTGGGATGCAGCCCCGTTAAAGAGCATCTGGAACCTAATGGCAGCGAAGCAATCCGTACTCGCATCGATCAATATGCGGCTTCCATTGCCGCCACTCCGCGTACCTTGAAAGCGGATGACCGTGTTGCTTTAATCGAAATTTTACGCAAAGAAGGCCTTCTTGATATTAAAAAATCCATGGATACCATCGCGCAACACCTTGGAGTTTCTCGGGCTTCGGTCTATTTATATGCCAAGAAAGACAGTTAAATGTCCCAAATCGCTTTTTTTGCCAGCATTCATCGATCAATGTTAGGAAGTAGCTCACTTTAAGCGGCAAATAACGTTTTGTGAGATATATGCGCAACTCGATGATTCTTGAAGAGAAAACTCACTCAATATTGAACGCAGCCGCCCTTGCTGAATAGCGGTTCCCATTAAGAAAGCCCCTAATTGGCAAATCCCCTCACCTTCAATACTGGCATCCAAAATTGCCTGTGTGTCATTCAATGTCAGGCGCATATATATTCTTTCCAATGAGTGTAAGGATGGCATGGTCCACTATGGTGCTTTGGGGAATTGCTTATGGTGGCGTATCTGTCACTTTAATGACTTGGATGATGCGTTACAGCGCCCATAATATTGAAGCCACAAGCTCCCTGTATATTGCCTTTTTTAATAGCGGAATCGCCTTAGGCTCTGCGCTTGGCGGTGTTTTCGTCTCACTGTATGGGTTAATTGGCAATTTACATGTTGCGGTATTGTCATTTGTGGCTGCGCTTACGCTGTTAGGGATCAATTATTACCAGAAAAAAGCTCGCTAAGTTCTCTAACAAAGTCGATTTATTATTAATAACTAAAGTAAATGGCGTTTAAATTAGTAACGATTGTTTTTTTTAGCGCTAGCCTTTCTTGCTGAGTTATTGCATAAATAGCTATCACCAAAAATAGGGAAATAAAATGACAAAAACAGCACCATTAACACTGTATTACGATACCTTTGGTCAGCCAGAACACCCAGCAGTCGTACTTATTGCAGGGTTAGGTGGGCATAACATTAGTTGGACATCAGAATTTTGCCAACAAATTGCCGATGCAGGTTTTTATATTATTCGTCCCGATAACCGTGATGCGGGTTTATCGCCACATTTAGATAATTACCCGCCACTAAATATTGGGGAAATGGCTGAGCGCTTACAAAACGGCGAGCATGTCGATGTTCCCTACACCTTATTTGAAATGGCCGATGATATTATCGCCTTGCTAGATAGCTTATCCATTGAGAAAGCCCATATTGTAGGGCGTTCAATGGGGGGCATGATAGCGCAAGTGGTTGCATCAAAAGTTCCGAACCGCACTCTTTCACTTTGCCCAATTATGTCATCAACGGGCAATCCTCAATTGCCGCAAAGCGAGCCGGATGTCATGAAAATGCTAATGTCTCCTAGCGTAGATCCTAAACAAGATTTTGACGGCTATGTTGCTGGGCAACTCGCATTTTACCGTCGTATTGGTTCAACGTGCGTGCCGTTCGATGAAGAAAATTGCCGTGACTATATTACACAAGCATTCCAGCGTAATTACTCCCCTGAAGGAACTAAACGTCAGTTAGCTGCCGTTGCAGTAACGGGTGATTTAAGACCTCTCCTCGGTGCCATCACTGCCCCAACGCTGGTGATCCACGGTTCTATTGACCCATTATTCCCCGTCACTTCAGGTCAAGATATTTTTGATAATATTGAAACGGCAAAATTAGAAGTAATTGAAGGTATGGGGCACGATACGCCAGCCGCATTAAACCCTCAAATTGCTGAAATGATTATTGAGAATATGCGAGAAAGTGAAGTGAATTAATAACGTTAAGTTTGTAAATAAGCGCCTGAATAAAGGCGCTTATTTTATACATTAAATTGTGTATTTATAACCAGCCTTGCTGCTTATGTTGTGCGCAAATTGGGCACAGAGTTTCTTCCGCAGTCCATGCCGAAAAAGGTAATTGGCATTTTTGGCATGCCCCATCGAAATAATGGAAATGCTGTGGTTCGCTATTTTTTGCAACATGAGGATGAACTTGAATTGATTTTGGGAAACAGACCACTTGGCAACTCATACAGCCTGTACAACGCTTATCGTCTAAACTAAATTGATGGTCTTCAAGCTCTATCGCCTGCTCATCGCACACTTTCGCGCACGCGCCACATAAAATGCAGCTCCCCGTATCTAATGCAATATGGAACCAGCTATCTTCAGGATAAAACTGTTTTCTGGCATTCAATCCCGTTTTGACCTTGCCACTGTCTAATGGCTGACTATCTAATTTTTGACGAAAAAGCATTCTACGACGCCCACTGTCCACTTCAGCAGGTTTGGTGATGGTCAAACTCCAAATAGGCTCTTGTAATGCTTCCAATTTTAAATTTAATGCAGCTAAGGCAGGCAACCATTTGTCGACCAGCGGTTCAGGAATTTGTATACCTCGAATGGCATATTGACGATGCCAAACAATCAGTTCTTCAGGGCTGGCGAGAGGTTCATCATGGCTGATAACCAAAAAACCATTTTGGTAGGTTCGTTCATGGGGGGCAATATTATCAATCGCATCGACTGGACAGGTAAACAGGCAGTTACCGCATTGATAACACAGTTCATTATCAATTTTCGCATCCATAAAACCAAAAGAAATCGCGCCCACTGGACAACTGCTCGCACAGTTGTCACAAACACTATTTTTCAAGCGCTTATGGACACACTTTTCATTAATAACAGGTTCTGGAGGAAGATCTAGTTGAATGAACCGCCGCATAATTTATTCGTTTACCTTTAATGTCTACCCTTGATAATTAAGCTTAATCGCTTTCTATCATCTTAATGCAACGGCTTAAAATTAACATGACATAAATTAAAAATTAACGAGATATGATGGCATTACACGCAAAGATACTCACTTGCTCTAGGATTTTATCCAATAAATCTTTATCAATATTTTTTTGATTCAAGCGTTTTAAGAGTGATTTTTTCGCAATCACAAATCCCAAAATTTGCCCAATTAAAGCATGTGCTGAAATAATCGCCGTCGCCTGATCTTCATTCGTAATAAATTGGATAAGTGACGTTAATCGAGAATGAAAAGGCTCAATAAACTCTTTAAAAATAATCTCGGTGTTTTCGGTAGGCTCCAACTGCTCTCTTAGGATTAATATGGAATAATATTCATGCCCCGGCGACAACAACGCTAATCCCAGCCCTTTTATTAATAACCGGAGTAATGATTCAACCTCGGCTACCTCATGGTTTGCCCGTGATTTTAACTGCTCAAACTGCACATCAAATACGCTCACATTGCTCATTTGGGCAAGATCTGCCGCAATTTTATGGATAACAGCTGCATAGACCCCCATCTTTCCACCCATATGATAAGGGATGGCAGATTGGTTAACTCCCGCACTTTCAGCCAGTTGACGAGTTCTTACGCCATTAATACCATAAAGAGCAAACTGTTTGATGCCTTCATTGATTAATTTTTCTTTCGTCAACTCCGAAGAGAGTGTGTTCTTATTTATTTCTGTCATATGCAGCTGAAACCCTAATTACATTAAATGAGACATATTATACGTCGGCACGCATTAAATGCGTCGAATTATTATTTAATTCTATCCCCTTGTCTTTTCCCACAATCACGGTACCGCCTAAATTACATAAATGATAATCAAAGGCACAATTAGGTTCAAACGCAAATGTCATTCCTGCTTTTAAGGCTAATTCACGCCCAGGATTCGGTAACCGGCTTATATACCCATATTTTTGTGCTAATGGTAATATTTCAATTCCGGGAGCCATACCAAAGCCAATTGGTCCATAAGGATTAATGCTATGAATAAGCGGATGAACATGCCAACCTTTTGCCTTTAATAATGGTTGTTCCATCTTGTCCACCAACTCCCCAAAGGTAATGCCTTCTTTGAGATTCTCTACACCTATCTCATAACATTCTCGCGAAACTTGTGCTGCTCGCTCAATATTAGGGTGTATTTTCCCGACCGCCACCGCAGCTTGATGCTGAGTTTCATACATCCCATACAATGCGAAAATTTCAGTTAATACGATATCTCCATATTGTATTTCCCGTGGTTTTTGCGAGCGATATTGCCATGCAGGTTGCCCCCAACCTATATATTCAGGGCCTGACCCCATCAAAATTTCCGCCGTAAATCCCCCCATCGATAAACATGTGGAGGTCACAGCCGCGGCGATATCTGCTTCGGTATTTCCGGGGATAGCTGTTTTACGCATCGCTTCACTCATAGCTTCACCAATCATGGCTGCATGTTTGATATGCGCGATTTCTTCATCACTTTTGACTGAAGCTAATTGGAAAAAGGCTTTATAAACCGGCACAAAACTCACATTCGGTAACTGCTCCTTAATACCAGATAACGTATTAAATGGCATTGCGCCATCGAAATAGAACGGCGGATATGGCTCAAGACCAATTACGCCTATCTGAGCCTTCGTCGATACCCCTAACTGAATCAAAATATTGCCGATATTACGCCCTGTTTTTCCTACCATGATCTGTTCTGGTGAAATCCATTGCATATCATTACGCATAGATGCTTGCATATGATCGGCCACCATCATCGGCGCAAATGTCACCACTATCGGTGCTTTATCTTGGTGGAACAGCACCACAGAGCCCAGCCTGTCATTGGTAAAATAATGGTCGATACAAAATGGCGCGGGCGCAGCCGATTCCCTATCGCCATACACCATCAAAACTTCAAGATCATGCGCTTTCATAATTTGGCGAGCCAAATTCCATCGTCTATCGCGCTCTTGTAAGGTAAATGCAGCGGGTATCATTGAATTCATCATAATTTCCTCGTTTATATTATATTTAATTCATTCGAATGAATTAAATATTGATCGCAATGATACTGAAATCAAATTAATCATGAGCATTAAGTGCTATCTATTGAAAATTACTTGCCAGAAAACGGATAACGAGTTGAAAATACAGCGATAAATAAACCAAGTTCCAATCAAACTTTTTGATCATCATTTGAATAGTTTCGAGTGTATACTAGTGCAATCTCAACGTTTTTAACCCTAACCGATGCCAAATGACATCCCCTACCATTCCCAACCAAAGGTTTGTATATGAATAATTTTGAGTTTTACAACCCAACGCGCATTGTTTTTGGTGAAGGTAAAATCAGTGAATTGGACCGATTGGTTCCCACGAATGCAAAAGTCCTTGTGCTATTTGGCGGTGAAAGTGCTCGCAAGAATGGCACCCTCGATGAAGTTGCTAACGCATTGAAAAATCGCCAAATTGGCTATTTTGGTGGGATTGAAGCTAACCCTCGCTATGAAACTTTAATCAAAGCTGTCGCGCAGATTGAACGCGAAGGTTATGATTTTTTACTGGCCGTTGGCGGTGGATCCGTCATTGATGGCACTAAATTTATCGCTGCAGCAGTCAATTACGCTGGCGATAAATGGGAAGTAGTGACCCGCGGTGGCGCCACTATTGCACACGCATTACCTTTTGGTACAGTGTTGACCCTCCCTGCAACTGGCTCTGAAATGAACAAAGGCTCTGTGATCACCCGTGAGGAATTACATGCAAAATTAGCCTTTATGAGTGACAAAGTTTTCCCACAATTTTCTATTTTAGACCCCGTTAAAACCTACACATTACCGCCTCGCCAAATCAGTAATGGGGTTGTGGATGCGTTTGTACACGTTATCGAGCAGTATCTCACCTACCCTGTGAATGCCAATGTTCAAGATGCATTTGCTGAAGGTTTACTGAGAACCTTGATCGATATTGGTCCGAAAGCCTTAGCAAATCCAACCAATTACGATGTTCGCGCCAATTTAATGTGGACAGCAACATTAGCGTTAAATGGCTTAATTGGTGTTGGCGTACCTCAAGACTGGGCTACCCACATGTTAGGTCATGAAATCACCGTTCTCTACGGTTTAGATCATGCCCAAACCTTAGCCATCATCCTACCGTCCTTAATGGAAGAAAAACTGCCTCAGAAACAAGCGAAAATGGCACAGTATGCGGAACGTGTCTGGGATATCCGTGACGGTAGCGAAAAAGAAAAAGCACTCAAAGCCATTGAATTAACAAGAGACTTTTTCGAATCAATGCAAGTGAAAACACGCTTTAAAGATTATCAGCTCAACCAAGAAATCGTAGAGCCTTTAGTCGAAAGCCTTGTGGCGCATAGCATGGTGACTCTCGGAGAACATCGTGATATTACCCCTGAAGTGAGCCGCCGAATTTATCTCGCTTCATTATAATGACCGCATTTTATTGAAAGGTTGAAGGTTCGAAAGAGCGCATTCCCTTGCGCTCTTTTTTTAATGATTCAACAGGGTTTAAAGTTCGCTTTCGTAACCAACCATTTCAGCAACAACGCAGCACATATCGCCATTACCACATTGAAACCCAAGCTTAAACATGTTGCTTGACGTAAAGTTTCCAGAGAATTTCCATCTTCGAAATGAATCAATCCATACTGTAAGATCACCGAAGCGACCGTCGCACCAACGGCTGCGCCTACTTGCTGTAATGTAGCCGTCAAACCTGATGCCATTCCCGTTTCCCTGTGAGACACTTTGGAAAGAACCAAATTAAGCATCGGTGTCATGATCATGCCTTGAGTAAAGCCAATCGCACATAAAATGGGGGATAACGCCCAAACTCCGGTACCAAGTTGGCCACCACTTAACGCGACGATTAACAAAAGATAGCTTGCCCCATACAGGATAGCTCCCCATAACAGGGTTTTATCTCCCCAACGGTAAACCCATTTGGGTGTCAAAAAAGACGATACAACGAATCCAATGCTGGAAGGAACAAACACCAATCCGGCAATAAGAGGCGTTAAGCCAAACCCATTTTGCAGCAGAATAGAGAGTAACAAAGGAAATGCTGATGATGTTGCATACACACTCATGACGACCATTAGCCCAATAATAAAAGGTATATTGAGCAAAATTCGCATACTGAATAAAGGTGTTAATTGGCGTTTTTCTCGCTCAATTTCGTAATAAACAAAGCCGCCTAAAACCAAACAACCCACAGCGAATAACCCGCTACTCATCATATTCCAGCCCCATACTGGCAACATTAAAAACGGCAATAATCCACAACCAATGCCAACACTGGATAACAGCACACCTAACCAATCAAGATTAACTTGCAGTTTATCCCCTTCGAGTAAATAACGGGAAAACCCTAATGCAATAACGCCAATCGGTAAGTTAACCAGAAAAATAGTTCGCCATCCTAGCCCAAAAAGATCAAGCGTAATTAACCAACCACCCAATGCCTGCCCCGCAATTGCAGCTAAACCTAATGTCATGCCTAAATAACCAAACGCTTTTTTAGCTTGGTATTCTGTAAAGTTAATCCGAATACTGGAATACACCTGCGGGAAAAGTAGCGCGGCAGATAATCCTTGAATAAGACGAGCGACAACGAGCAATGTGGCAGTCGGTGCAAGCGCACATAATAATGATGAAAATACAAACCAAAACATTCCAACCCGATATAGCGTTCGCTTACCAAAAACATCTCCCAGTCGTCCCCCTGTGATCAGCAATAAACCGAAAGCTAGCTCATAACCGACAATAATTAGCGTTAATTCTGTCAAATTAGCATTTAACGATTTCTCGATACTCACGATGGCGACATTCACCACAAACAGGTCAAATATGGTGACAAACCCGGCCAATAATAAAACACCTAATGCCGCTTTTTGTTGTTGATTCATAGTACACTCATTAACCAATACAGATGAATAAATGAGGACTATAATCAACCTATTATCCTGTTACAATTTAACCATTTATACTATTACTAAAAGTATTAGGCTATGAAAAATAGACAACGAACTCGCCCTGAACTTGCCAATTTTTTAAAAAACAAACGTGAAAGCGTATCGCCAGAACAGGTAGGTTTGCCCTGCTCCACGCGCCGCCGTACTCCAGGATTACGCCGAGAAGAAGTCGCTGCATTAGCGGGAGTTGGGCTAACTTGGTATACGTGGCTAGAACAAGGGCGTGAAATTGGCGTTTCTAATCAATTTTTAGACAGCCTTTCTCAGGCATTACGTTTGAATAGCGCAGAACGCCAGCATTTGTATCTGCTTACTCAAAACCGTGAACCAAGAGCTTCAGCGAATACTGAGCATACGGTTCCTCCTGCAATTTCACGATTAATCGCAGATTTTCCGAGTCACTATTTATGCTATGTGCTCAATCTGCACTGGGATGTATTGGCCTATAACTCACAAGCAGACGAACATTTCCATTTCTCAGAAGCCGAACCTTACTACCGTAATTTTTTGTATTTATTGTTTATGGATCCGCGTTATCAAGAGCGATTTGCAAACTGGTCACAGGTCGCACAGCAACTATTAGCCAGTTTCCGCCGAGATTATGCACGCACCAAACACGATCCTAATATTAAAAAACTCATTGAAACGTTAAGTACAGAATCATCGACATTCTATGATTTATGGCATCGCCATGAGATTTACCAGCCGTGTACTGGAGTCCGAGATATTATTTATCAAGGTCGCGCTCAGCAATATGATTACACCTCGCTGACTTTTGATATTGAGAAAGGCAACCGACTCTTGGTTTATATGCCAATTAAATCGGATGATGAGTCAATAATTAATTGATTTTTTATGCAGTTAAGCTGATAGCAGATAACTCTACTATCTGTTCCGTCGCTATCTTTAGCCAGATAATTGGTTGGCAATGGCACAATAGCATGATCAAAATATTGTTTTGATTTCCCTCCCTAATAACCCGTTTCTTAGTGCCGTAATTTTATGTATTTTATATAACAAAATTACATAAAACATTTTTATAACAATCGTTTTTATAGCTATCGTTTTTATAACAACCATTTTTATAACAACAATGTACTCCTAGGTCGTGAGCCATGTTTTCTAAGTCCAATATCTCGAATACTGCCCTGCTCGCGTCTTCGCTGCTATTAACCATCGGGCGCGGTGCCACATTACCATTTATGGCGATCTATCTGACACGCCAATACCATATGGCGATCGATATCGTCGGTGTTGCTATGACTATCGCCTTAACGGTCGGTGTGTTATTCAGTATGGGATTTGGCATGTTGGCGGATAAAGTCGACAAAAAACGCTGCATGCTTATTGCCGTGATCGCCTTCATTTGTGGATTTATCGCAATTCCGCTCATGAACAATGCACTATTGGTGATTATATTTTTCTCACTAATTAACTGCTCTTATTCGGTTTTTTCGACTGTTTTAAAAGGCTATTTTGCAGATACGTTGTCATTATCCTTAAAGACTAAAGTATTTTCGCTCAATTACACCTTTATTAATATCGGTTGGACGGTCGGGCCACCAATGGGCACATGGTTATTAATGTACAGCATTAATTTACCTTTTTGGCTAGCAGCAGTTTCCGCCGCCGCCCCAATCTTTTTTATCCAGCGGTTTGTTCAAAGCACCAAACCTGCTAGCCATGTTGATGGTCAACCTCGAGTGTGGAACCCCAAAGCAATGCTCCACGACCGTGCATTGGCTTGGTTTATTCTCTCCACTTTTCTTGGTTCACTTGTATTTGGCTCTTTTACCACGTGGATCTCCCAATATGTGATCACTGTAGCTAACAGTGATTTTGCACAAGCGGTGATTGGCGTGATTTTACCCGTCAACGCCGTCGTCGTTGTTACATTGCAATACACGGTTGGCAAACGCATTACGCAGGATAATTTAAGACGCTTAATGACCATTGGTAGCATATTCTTTTTAGGGGGATTAGCGGTCTTTATGGGATCTGGAGATAACCTCTACTTATGGGCGCTAGGCTCATTTATCTTCACTTTGGGTGAACTGATTTACGCGCCAGGCGAATATATGTTAATTGACAGCATTGCCCCAGAAGGCATGAAATCCAGCTATTTTTCTGCTCAAGCGTTGGGGTTACTTGGCGGGGCATTTAACCCAATGATGACGGGTTTCGTTCTGACTGAACTTCCTCCGTATTTTATCTTTATTATCTTAATGGTGGTGACAGTGCTGGCATGGTTAAGTATGCTTAACGGCATGCGAATTAAAAATAAACAAACTCTCGCATTATAAATAATCATTGCGATAAACGTGACCTGCAGTCCAAGTGATCTTCCTTATGTTTAATTGCCCGCTAATGCCTAACATTAGCGGGTTTCTTTTTTTTATTTCCGCCCTATTTCAGCATGCTCATTTTTAAAGTTTCCCCGAGAATTTTTATCGCGTTGCGCCGTCTTGGGATCAGTTCTAAAGCATAGTTAATACGCAGATGGTTTGGGTAACAATCGCCTGTAGCAAAGTGGGCACCCGTCAATACCGTCACTTTATTGCGATGCAAAATCTCCATCAATTTCGACGTATCTGTGGCAGGATGCTCGACCCATAATGAAAATCCACCTTGAGGGCGAGAAATTCGAGTATTAGCAGGAAAATGTGTTTCAACTAATTCGCGATATTGGCACTGTAATTCACGATATTGCTGACGCATTCGGCGTAAATGCAAAAAATAGTGCCCTTCTTTTAAGAAATTACTCATCACTTGCTGCATAAAAACTTCGCCAGAACAATGCGATAAGTATTTTAAGTGCATAACTTTCTCTTTGTATTTACCGGGGATGATCCACCCCGTCCGTGTTCCCGGTGCAACGGTTTTAGAAAATGAACTGCACAGAATCACATGACCTTCGGTATCCAGAGATTGGATCGTTGACGGTCGCGGATAGGCATAAGCAAGAGGTGCTAGGCAATCATTCTCGATAACTGTACCTTGATATCGATTAGTCATCTCGAGCAACCTTTGCTTATTCTTTTCCGGCATAATACTGCCCATCGGGTTATTGCACGTCGGCGTGACCACCACCGCTTTGACCTGCCAACATTGGAAAGCTTCTTCTAACCTATCCAAGTTAATCCCTGTTTGGGGATCAACGGGAATTTCGATGATTTTACGGCCCAGCCCATAAAGCGTTTGCAATAATCCAGGAAACGTCGGTGATTCAACAGCAACCACATCATTAGCTTGTGTACATGCTTGAATTGCAATAGAAAGTGATTGATGGGCACTGGTAGTTGTCACGATATCATCGGGGGTAAATGACTGACGATAATCGGACACATGATAGATTTGCTCCCTGACTGCTGCTAACCCTTGTAAGCTATCATACTCAAGTGTTAGCGGATTACGACGTCGTGCCACCATGTTCATTTCTTGCCATAGCGGTTCTAAGGTTTTATCTGCAATATTAGGTACCGCACACGATAATGATGTGACTCCTGCACGCTCTTCAACACGCAGGAAGTCCATCGTCGGGTTCCATTTATCAATATGAACAGGCTTTTGAATATAGTTAGCCACTTTAGGCAATGGTGCTGTGGCCTTTTCAGGGATCACAAAATAACCCGATTTCGGTACTGCATAAATGAGCTGACACCGTTCCAGTTCACGATAAGCCAGTTGAGCCGTGGTGATGCTCACATCATGGCAGCGACTAATATCACGTACCGACGGCATTTTCTCCCCACCAAGAAATTCCCCTCGATGGATTTTGCTCTGCAGCATTTGGGCTATTTGTTTATAGAGCATCGCACTCATTTCCTTAAGATCGAATCCCGTATCTGTAATGTAATACAGATTTCGCCGAGATGATCTGTATTTTACAAAAAAGTCAATCTGTCACTTTTTTAAGTCAATTACTCATGCGAAGCTAAATAAACAAAATACAGCAATAGGATTTTATTTATGGAATATGAAAAAAACATAAAGGGCAAACCATACCCGAAATTTATATTAGTTCAACCCATCACCTTCATATTTCGGTGGATAACATCATTATTTATAAGGAAAAAATATGAAAGATATAAAAACCAAAAAATCTAAGGGTATATTTAAAAAAACCAAAACGATTTTAATTAAATTAATTTTTGAAGGATATAAAACAGAAACTGCACACTATAATAAATAGCAAAAGATAATTTCACTTCAAAATAAACTATCTAATTAGAGAATATATATGCTTTTTATATTAAAAATTGCTGCGACAATAGCAATCTTGGCGCAGCTTTATTCTTTTTCAAAACAGGCTTTATTATTTTTTCGCTGATTCTTTTAGCAATAATGCGCGCTTGCGATCGATCCCCCAGCGATATCCCGATAATCCACCATCCGTTCTCACCACTCGATGGCATGGGATTGCCACCGCTAGCATATTCGCACCACATGCATTCGCCACAGCTCTAAACGATTTAGGTGCCCCCATCTTTTCTGCAATTTCACGATAGCTCACCGTTTTCCCTGCAGGAATGTTTCTTAACACTTGCCACACTCGTTGCTGAAATGCAGTTCCTCGAATATCCAAAGGAAGGTCAAAACCTATTTCCGGAGCTTCAATAAACCCAATGACTTTAGAAACCACTTGGTCGAATGCTTTATTTCCACCAATTAACTGAGCATGGGGAAATTTATCTTGTAAGTTATTTAGTAATTGCTCAGGGTCATCGCCGAATAAAATTGCACAAATGCCTATCGGACTTTGTGCAACAAGTACATTTCCAAGCGAACAGACCGCCAGCGCAAAATAGATTTGGCTCCCTTCACCACCGGATTTCCATGCCGTCGGCGTCATGCCCAATCGCGAATTTGCCGTTTCATAAAAACGACTGTTCGAATGAAAACCCGCATCATAAATGGCATCAGTGATCCGCTCATTTTCCTGTAATTGTGCTTGTACTTTCTGATGAAGATGAGCATCACGATAGGCTTTAGGCGTTAACCCAGTTTGTAATTTAAATAATCGATGAAAATGAAACGGGCTTATTCCGACATAATCAGCTAACTCAGCCAATGTATATTTCTGGGTGTTTTGCTCAATATACCGACAAGCAAGCTCAATTTTTTCTTGATAAAACTGAGCTTGCTGTGACATTTCATGACGACGACGTTTTCCCGAATGAAACCCCTGTTTTATCGCTTGCTCTTCATTATCAAAAAACAGCACATTATCTCTCTTCGGTAATCGTCCCGCAGCGGATGGATGGTTATAAAGTTTCGATGTTTTCACACCATACACAAAATAACCATCTGCGGCTTTATCTCGTAGTTTCAGCGCATTCCAGCGCTGCTCATCTGTGACCCATTGATTTTTCGTCGACATATATTTAACCCTTTACTGATTTCACCGTGATCAGTATCTCTGGTTATTATATGCCGAACACTCTAAACCTTGCTTTTTAATTCGCGTTACAAACCATTTCCTGCGTTTGTGTTTCACTGTTTTTTCGACGTACGATCAGCAGAATTACCATAAACCCGATTATCGCCAATAATGCCCCCATAAAACTCATCGTCGTGTAGCTGTAACCATGAGATAAAATCGCCGCACCGACAGCCGCCCCAATGGCATTTCCCAAATTAAATGCGCCAATATTCACAGAAGATGCTAGCGCTTGTGCGCCAACGGCCGCATTCATCACTAAAATTTGAATGGGTGGAACAAGTGCAAAACTAACAATACTCCAGAATAATAAACCCACGGTAGCCCCAGCGATATTTGTCGCAATGATCGGGAACATCACCATGCTTATTGCCGATAATACAAACAAAGTTAATAAAGTTGGATATAAGTTTTTATCCGCAAAATAACCACCAAGATAATTACCGATACTAAAACCAACACCAATGACCATTAACATCATTGTAATTGTCTGGTCTGATGCCTGAATGAAACTCATCAACATTGGTGTTATAAACGTATATAAGGTAAACATTGCACTTGCTCCGAGTACCGTCGATAACATACCTAACATCACTAATGGGCGTCTTAAAATACGCAATTCATTTTTAACGTTAACCTGGCTACCTTGTAAATGCGCAGGAATAGCAAAAATTAAACTGGCGATCGTGAGCAAGCCAATACCCGAAATTAAATAGAATGCCTCACGCCAGCCGATTAATTGCGTTATTTTAGTGACTAATGGCACTCCACCAATACCCGCAATGGTCAACCCCATAAACATCGCTGCAATCGCACTCGCTTGTTTACCTGCTGGAACTACGCTGGCCGCCACAATGGCACCTAAACCAAAAAATGCACCGTGGTTTAGGCTAGTAATCAACCTTGAAAGTGACAGCGTCACCAAGTTAGGCGCTAAACCCGATAATAAATTCCCCACGGTGAAAATAGCCATTAAAAAAACCAACGCAACCTTTGGACGCTTACTCACTAATAATAACGTCATGATCGGTGCTCCAATCATCACCCCCAGCGCATAAATCACGACAATCGCGCCAACAGAAGGAATACTTTCGTTAAGATTTTCAGCGATATAGGGAAGCATTCCCATCGGAGAAAACTCAGTAATACCAATGGCGAATGCCCCAACAGATAACGCGAGCAATGCAGTATTTATTCTCATTTTTATACCTTATAAACCAATCTCAATTGACCGGCGGCAATTCTTCCATATTGAAAGAGGTTGAAAAACCCATTATGGTGAGAATAACTTTTGCGAGAAATGCAATAATGAAAATTACACTAGAAGAGCTCCAGACATTTATCAGCGTGGTCGATTACGGCTCCATTACAGCGGCAGCCGACCAGCAATGTATGACGATATCCACCGTTAGTCGTGCATTATTGCGTTTAGAAGAGAAAGTGAAAACCACACTACTTTACCGAACCACTCGCGCCATCAAACTCAGTGATGAAGGTGCTGCATTTTTGCAAAAAGCGCGAGAAATAGTTCGACTAGCTCAAGAGGCCGAGGATTTGCTATCCGCTCGCCAATCGATTCCATCAGGTAAGCTACGCATCGATGCATCTACCCCGTTTTTAACCCATGTTATCGCTCCGCTGATCCCACTATTTTATGAACGGTACCCCCAAGTTGAGTTAGAAATAAATAACTATGAAGGTGTGACAAACCTATTAGAGAAAAAAACGGATGTGGCGTTTAGAATTGGCACATTAAAGGATTCTTCACTCAGTGCAACACTATTGGGTTATACCCAGAAAAGGCTAGTTGCTAGCCCCGCTTACTTAGAAAAATATGGAATACCGGAAACGATAGAAGATCTCCATAAGCATTGCTTACTCGGTTTCACAACACCTGAGTCATTAAATTATTGGCCACTCGAAAACGCCGATGGCAGTTTACTCAAAATTACCCCCCATATCGCCTGTACCAGCGGCGAAGTCCTGCATCATTTAGCGCTACAAGGAACGGGTATTCTCTCTTCTTCCGATTTTGTAAGCTTAGATGCTTTTGCCAATGGCGGGCTTGTGAAGGTGCTAGAACAAAAAACGATAACAATGAAACAGCCGATTAATGCTGTCTATTATCGTAACCAAGCCGTTTCACCAAGGCTTCGCTGTTTTATTGATTTTATTAAAAAACATTCGACAAAAATCGATCCGAGTTAATTCTTATTTACTCGTTTTCTAAACTCACTTAATGTCGCGCCAGTATGCCGCTTAAAATAGCGGCATAAATACGAGGTATCTTCAAAATTTAATTCATCAGCAATCCCCTGAATGGTGAACGTCCCTCTCTCTAACAGAGCTTTAATTTCTAAAACCACTTGCCTATCGATCAGCGCCTTGGGCGGGTCATTGAAAAAATCCTTCACAATTTGCGATAAATAAAACGGTGTAATCGCAAGTTGATTCGCATAGAACTTAACCTCTCTTTGCTGTTTACAATGTTGGGTTATTAACGCCCAAAATTGCCAACATAATTGTGATTTACGGCTACGCTCATCTACAGCATGAGATTCGGCATAATCGACCTGATTTGCAATTTCTAAAAAGAGATTTTGTAAATGTTGGCGTAATTGTAATTTTCCATACTCCGCACGTTCTTGTTGGTAATACAAAAATAACTGATACCAATGTGAAAATAGTGTGGATTGTGCCAATGACATCGATAAGCGAGGTTGAAAATTAAAATAGGCAAACAATGAATTAGGTAAAACAAATGCGATATCGGTGGCAAACGTCTTATCAATATGGATGTAATCAATAATAAAATTCCGAGAACGCTTTTGTAGCATAACAAAAGTGTCGTCATACAAAACAAAGAGCTCATTTCTGCGTAAGGCATAGCGCTTAAAATTAATATTGAAAATCCCAACCCCTTGCCTACAAATACATAGCGTCACATAGTCTGGAGACAATACTGTATTTTGCCATCCTTCCAGTGTCGTCGAGCCAATGCTGACTACCCCTTCCCATACAGATTGATGCTGCTGTAGCTCTTTCATGTTTAATACCTTCACATTTCACCCACGCATTAGCTTTATTGCACTATTCTACACAGTTTCTCTCAAAAATTAGTTTTCAAAAGTACCCAAAATACCGAAATTTAACCATTATAAAAAGCAAATAAATACCTAAAATAAGAGGCGTGACTATTAAGGTAAGGCAATTAAGAGAAAACAATATGATTCTATATACACAAAGGCTGATTTTACGCCCTTGGAATATTACTGACGCGGCAGACCTTTATCATTATGCAAAAGACGAACGCATCGGCCCTATTGCAGGCTGGCCGCCTCACCAAAGTGTCGAAGAAAGTGCGGAAATTATTCAATCCATTTTCATGCGTGATGGTGTATTTGCCGTTGCATTAAAAGAAGACAATAAAGCTATTGGCTTGATTGGTTTATCTATCGGAAAAGAGAGTAATTTTCCAATTGGAGACAACGATGCAGAAGTGAGTTATTGGATAGGTGTACCATTTTGGGGAAAAGGTTTCATTCCTGAAGCAATCAGAGAAATCATGCGACATGGATTTAAAAATCTCAAACTGGATAATTTATGGTGCGGTTATTTCCAAGGCAATCAACAATCTAAAATTGCTCAAGAAAAATGTGGCTTTCAATATTATGCGACATTAGGCCCACAATTTATTGAGCTTATTGGCGAGACAAAGACAGAAGAAATTAGTCGTATCACTTATCAGCAGTGGCAATCTCAAGTTTAATTTCTCTTATTACGCTATCTCCCAAAGATAGCGTACCCTTCAATACCATAATCTTGCAGATTATCTGACTTTAAGCATGGATTTTGTAACAATCTACTGCAATATAATGAAAATATCCGACAGCCCACTTCCATCAATGCTATGATTTCCTGATACTTACAAACTACACGTCATACAATAAAAATATCCAAGGTAAACACATGCACGACTATGGTATTTGGACAATTATTACGCCAATTGTCACTATCCTTTTGGCTATTCTCACTCGACAGGTGATGCTTTCATTAATGCTCGGTATTTTAGTCGGTTTTACCGTCATTAATGACCACAATGTATTACTCGGTATTCGCGGAACGGTGGATGGCATCATCGATACATTTTCTTCTGCTGGCAATACTCGCACCATCGTCTTTATGGTTATGATTGGTGGGATCATGCGCCTAGTGGTCGTCACAGGTGGCGTTCGAGCATTAGTTCAGTTACTGACAAATAAAACAAAATTAATTAAGAATAGAACGGCGACACAATTACTTGCCATTGTCATCACTGCCTTAATTTTTATTGAAAGTTCCATTAACCAACTAGTCGCGGGAGCATCCACTAAGAATTTAGCCAGACAATATGGCGTCGCCCCAGAAAAGATGTCCTATCTTATTCAAACAGCCTGTGTTTCCGTTTGTTCATCCGCCATTATAAATGGTTGGGGTGCGGTGATTATGGGCCTCATTGGTGTGCAAATTTCCCAAGGTCTTATTTCAGGTGAACCCTTCGATATTTTGATTAAATCTATCGGCTACAACTTAATGGCATGGCTATCATTGGCCACCATTTTATTCTATGTGTTCACCAATATTTCGTGGGGACCAATGAAAAAAGCCGAAATGAAATATCAAGAAAATTTCATGGCAGGAAAATTAGCCGAGTCTTCGCTTAAAAATGAAGAAGAAGAGATTATTGAACATCCAAATGCCCATTCAGCCTTGAACTTTTTCATCCCTATTCTTTCGACTGTTTTAATGGTTCCTGTTGCCTTATATATCACAGGTGATGGTGATTTCAGCAAAGGGAGCGGCTCAACATCCGTTTATTGGGGCGTTATGTTCGGTACCGCAGTTTCTTTTTGTTGGTTTATCGGAAGAAAGCTATTAAATATTGATAGCTTCTTTAAAGAGCTATTTATTGGCTATGCCAGCATGTTAAAAATCAGCTCAATTATGATTTTAGCTTTCCTCATGGGAAATGTATCTTCTGAACTGAATACTGGCGCCTATATTGCTGAGGTTACCCAAGGTATTATGGCACCCGGTTTTTCTATCGGTTTTATCTTTATCATTAGCGCCATTATGTCGCTGGCTACGGGCACCTCATGGGGAACCTTTGCCATTATGATCCCGATTGGTGTCCAATTAGGGTTATCCGTCGGTATGCCAATTGAATATATGATTGGCGCAGCCATTTCAGGATCTATTTTCGGTGACATGACCTCACCTATTTCTGCAGATGCCATTGTTGCCTCTATGGCCACTGATTGTGATCATATTGAACATATCCGTACTCAAATGCCTTATGCATTAGTCACAGCAAGCTTCGTACTTGCCATTTATCTCTATTTAGGCTTTACCAATTAATACAGGGGAATTTAGATGTCTCTTCAACAAAAATTAACTCAATTCGCAAAAGTTGACTTGCTTAAAGCATCGACCCCATTGAATCGACTCGATAATTTATCGCGTTTGTATGGCCGAGAAATCTACATTAAACGCGATGATATGACACCGTTGGCAATGGGCGGAAATAAGCTGCGTAAACTCGAGTTTTTAATGGCGGATGCCCTAGCCCAAAATGCAAAGATTATTGTAACTGCGGGTGCAATTCAATCTAACCATGTTCGCCAAACTGCTGCTGTTGCTGCCATATGTGGGCTAAAATGTGTCGCTCTATTAGAAAATCCCATTCAAAGTGAAGACAGTAATTTCCTGCATAATGGAAATAAATTACTGACCGACTTATTTGGCACTCAATGCGTCATGTGTGACGAATTAACCGATCCACAAGCACAAATGGCAGAGTTAATTAAATCGTTAGACTTGCAAGATGCTTATATTGTCCCTGTCGGCGGCTCCAACGGTTTGGGCGCGCTAGGTTATGTTCAATGCGCGATTGAAATTGCCCAACAAAAACCTACCAATATTGAATTTGATAAAGTGATTGTAGCTTCCGGTAGCGCGGGAACTCACGCAGGTTTAGCAATTGGCTTACAAGAATTACTCCCTGCTTCACAACTCATTGGTGTCACCGTTTCTCGTAAACAACAAGATCAAGCGCCAAAAGTTGAAAAACTGCAAAATGAGTTAGCAGAATTACTGCAAATTAAAAAAACACCTGAAATTACACTTTGGGATGATTTCTTCGCACCAATGTATGGCATGCCAAATCGTGGTGGTTTAGATGCAATAGCGTTATTAGCTCAAAAAGAAGGGATCCTTCTTGACCCCGTTTATACGGGAAAAGCAATGGCGGGTTTAATTGATTATTTAGACAACTCCACTGAAAAAACACCGGTATTATTTGTCCATACTGGCGGAGCTCAAGCCCTGTTCGCTTATTCAGAAATCAACAAAACTATTAAATAATGAATATCGCTCTATGGAGTCAGCTATTTCCATAGAGCGCCTATTTTATACTCGAGGTTTATTGGTTAGCCATAACCCGAAGATAATCACAACTCCACCTAATAGCGCAGAGAATGTAATTTCTTCATTTAAAAACAACGTTCCTATTATTACCGCCGTCAACGGATTAAGTGCAATAAATGAACCAGCCCCAGCTGCACCTAACAGGTCAACACCTTGGTAATACCAAATATAAGCTAATGCAGAGCCTAATACACCAAGGTATAACAGGCTCATAACATCGATATTTGTTAAATGTGTCATCGCGCTAAGTGTTAATTGCCCCGTGATACTTGACGCGATAACCAATAATACGGTTCCTAATAGCACAGCATAAGCGACCGTATGTATAGCTCCAATTTCACGGATCACATTTTTACCCGCCACAGTATAAATACCCCAACTCACCACGCAGCCCAATATGGCAAGATCCCCTTGGTTTATTAAAAAGCCACTCGCATCTGAATTCTTCCCTGAGAGTAATATGATGGCGCCTAATACACAGCAACTAATCCCCACGCCTTTAATTTTCGTGATTTTTTCGCGCCATAATAGGTAGGAAATTAACGCAATCATTGCGGGGTTTATTGCAACTAATAATGCTGCTCGTGATGCCGGAATAAGCTGTAATCCATAGAAGAAAAATACCTGATAGACAAATACGCCACTACATCCCAATATTAGAATTTGAAAAAACTGACGCGAATTCACTCTAACCCAACCAATGCGAGTACAGCTCAGCAAAATGACCAATGATACACTCGCAAAAATAAAGCGAACCGTCGCGGAAAATAATGGTGATATATCGGTTTGTAACACCCTACCAGCAATGAACGTTCCTCCCCATAAAATCGAGACACAAATCATTTTCAGAACAACAATATTGACTGACTTTTGTTGAACTTGCCTTTTTGTTATTTTTAATTCCATCGCGATATTCCCCATCCAGATCAGATATTGTGCACTTTATTGACTCAATCATTCGATACAGATAAGGTATTTGTTATCAAAGATCATAATCAAATGAGTATTCACTCATGACACTAAGCCAACTGGAAATATTTACCCGTGTTGCTGAGCTAAAAAGTTTTACCTTGGCGGCAATGTCTTTGAGTATTTCCCAATCTGCGGTTTCACATGCCATTAAATCTCTCGAAAAAGATTTCAATGTCAGTCTATTTACGCGGGAACAAAATCAAGTCACTCTGACCGAAATTGGTAATACGCTGTTAAACCGCGCCCAACATATACTGAGTCTTCAAGAAGCAATGCGGCAAGAAGCGCTAGCATCCAATGGATTAAAGAAAGGTGTTTTACGGATAGGATCTTTCGGCCCCGGCTCTTCAACAGGTATTCTTCCCCCATTATTAAAGGTCTTTCGTCAGCAATACCCAAGCATTGAAATTATTGTTGATGAGGGCGACGATGAGAGCGTGGCTCAATGGTTACAAGAAAAGCGCATAGATATTGGTGTTGTGGTCTTGCCAGATGAACGATTTGATACTTTTCCCATAAAGCACGACCAATATGTGGCTATTTTGCCGCTAAACCATCCATTGACTCAGTACAACGGGGTTACACTAAAACAATTGTGTGAGTACCCTTTCAACTTAACTCAAGCCGGCTCAGGTAAAATTGTGATGGGACTATTTTCTGCACAAAAGCTAACACCTAACATTCAATTTAGAACTCGCCAGCTTCTTAGTACTTTTTCATTGGTTGCACGAAATGAAGCCGTATCGATTGTGGCTCAACTCGCAATCCCCGAAAATATTAGCAACATCGTCGTAAAACCATTAATTCCCCGCGTGACTCGGGATATTGCCTTTGCTGTTAATAATTACAGTGATGCGTCTCCAGCCACAAAAGCATTTATCAAACTGGTGAAAAAACAATTATCGTGATTTAAGCGCTTGCGGTTGTTAATCGATAATGAATAACATACAGGCAGTTTTCAGTGGGATAAATTTCACGAATTAAGGCTTTCAACGTCTCTAATGTCATCGCTTCTTGAGTTGCGTGATACTCGGAAATATCATCGTAGTTTAGTGGCTCAACAGAAAGTATTTCAATGTCGGTATAATACTTGCCTGTTTCTAAAGCATGTACTTTGACAACCGAGCCTGGTACGTAATGACTCTCGCTTTCATCACGAATGGTGATCACTTTTTCACCGGAAACAACTAGTGGTAATAAACGCTCAAAGAACGTGATGGTTTCGGGGATATTATTCACAGATATTCCTTAATCTTCTCTTAATTCAACAAATGCTATCCCATAGTGACAGCAATCTCAATTTCCTCCCGAGTTATTTTTTGATATTTAATTTTGTATACCAATCCTGAATATCAGCAATAACCACGGCTGTCTGATTATTGTCATGACCATCTTTAAAATAATGGTCTAATGTGGAATAGGTTTTATACGTAATATTTGGGTTATTAACCTCACTCATCATTTTTTGTGAACCTTCCACGTCCACATTAATATCGGTGAGCGTTTGGATCACTAAATGGGGTTTACGAACACCTTGAAGTAGTTTTTTATTATCTATCGTTAAGGCTTCATACCACCAATTTTGCCCGTGATTACTGGGAAATTGGTCATCGTCTAAATGGTCATGAAAAACCGCATCTGCAAACTGGTTAAACCCTTCTATTTCACCTTGTGCTTCTTCAGCAGGTAAACTTTTATTAATGCTGTAAATCACATCATTAATAAAAAATTGTCCGCCACCATTTAGCGAAATAGCAGCATCAATAAAATCAACTCTAGACGCAATAATATTCGTAACTATCGCCCCTTCACTACCGCCCAATATAACAATATGCTGATACTGATTTTTCAACTGGTTCAGCACAGCAATATAGTTATCCACTCTTTCAAAATAAGAGTCGCTCTTCATATATTCTACAGGGCAATCCTCTTCTAAGGCATTTGGATCATCTAGCCCCACATCAGGTGTTAAGCCTGTTTTTTCTACTAAAAGCACATCACTATTAGGTAATACTCCCCTAAAATTCTTAATCATATTTTGGTTATTAACGACACTTTTGCAGTCGGAGCCTTGGATTAATACCAATAGTTCTTTAAAGGGGTTAGAGTCACTTTTAAGCAGGTAATAATGAGTCTCTTTGCCATCGTGTTTCAGTATTTGTCTATCAAAAACAAAAGGATTTTCAGCTGATTCGGCAAACACTGAATAACTCACTAAACACAAGGCGGCTAATATAAATTTTTGCATTACCTTAACGTAACCTCAGTCATCTTTTATTTTTCAAAAACAATACATTGAAGAATATAACGTTTACAACTCTATTTATCTTATTTACGTCACTCTATTTAGCATATTTATGCAGGTACGATCTCTTTATTTCTACTATCATAATGAAGAAATTAGTAAGATAATCTCATTGAGTTACAAAGCTTTTTATATATTTACATGGCATTTTATAGAGTAAATGTGCAATGTAAGATAGCATTAAATGACAATCTATCTGCATATCGCACAAAACGCCTTAATTCATCTTCAAATTTACTTTATAGATATTGATTAATGACACTGAAAACGTTGCACAAGAGTGGGATCCAAAGCCAAAGATAAGATGACAACTGCCGCAACGGTTGCTGATTTTAAAGGTTTAGTTATTATCAATAGATAGATCACAAAAGCTTTACTGCCAATAAGTTAACAGAATTTTACATGGGGTCAGATTTGTTATTTACTCCATTTTGACTAACACATTTTGTATCAGGTAACTGACTAATGAACATACCGCTCTACTATTTGCGACATTACCAATCGATCGAAAAGACGTTTTGGACTTCGATTTGTGAGCACAGTATCCAGATTGCACAACATACAATTTGTTATTTAACGCCATTAAATTCCCCGGCGTTCAATTTTATCTATCTGCAACCCGACTCTACTCATCATGCTTTTATGCAAGCATACAACCTGTTCGTATCGCAGAAAAAGAACCACACTTTGGTGATACCCGAAGAGATGCTGCCAAAAGTCGTCAAAGATATTGAAGCTCTTAACTATAAACGTGACAGCGTCACGACAGCCATGGCGCTAACTTTGTCACAGCAAAAAGAAGTTGATTTGCCTGATAATCAGGTAGATATCGTGCTCGCAAACCATGATTTATCCCTTTGGGCTAAACCATTAGTTTCTGCGTTCTATCTTTCAGAAGAACACGATACGGTGATCCAAGAGTATGTTCGCTACCACGAAGATGCCCTGCAGCAAGGCGCACCACAGTTCCATTTCGTCTTATTGGTCAATGGAGAACCCGCAACATCCATGACAGTGACCATTGAAGGAGAATTGGCGCGTTTCGACGATATCGGTACTGAACCTAAGTTTCAGGGTAAAGGCTATGCTTCTCAGCTTATTGATTATGCTCTCGCATTTTGTCGTCAACAACGAGTCGAACATTGCTTCTTAGATGCTTCAGAAGCAGGCTTTGATTTATATAAAAAATTTGGATTTGAGCCGTTATTCCGTTACATCAATTATGTTTGGTGTAATAAAAACGAAGTGAATTAATGCGTTAGCTTTAGAGTGATATTGCCGATAGCAGTCTGCTATCGGCAACGTTTTCGAGAAATATCAGAGATTAAATGTCATCACAGGCTGTTTTTAATGCGGCTGTTTGCTGGAATTTTTCAATCCCAAGTTCAATTAAACGACTGATCAATTCTTGATAAGTCATACCGCCTTGTTGCCACAGTTTCGGGTACATACTGATATTAGTGAACCCCGGTAATGTGTTGATTTCATTAATCACAACATCATTTTTTTCAGTTAAAAATACATCAACACGAGACATTCCGCTGCAGTTTAAAGCTTGATAAGCTTCAAGCGCAATTGTACGGATCTTTTCACTCACATCTTGCTCTAAATCCGCTGGAGCAACAACAGACGCGCCATTTTCATCAATGTATTTAGTGTGATATGCATAGAAGCTGTCATGCAGTACGATTTCACCGCATGGGCTAGCTAATGGATGTTCATTTCCAAGCACAGCACACTCGATTTCACGCCCTTTTACTGCGCTTTCAATCAGCACTTTTACGTCGAATAAGAATGCAAAATCTAATGCCGCGTTAAACTCGCTTTCATTATTAACTTTACTGATCCCAACCGATGAACCTTGGTTAGCTGGTTTAATAAATAATGGTAAGCCCAGTTTCTCAACCGTTGCAGCATAGCTGATTTCACCACGACCGCTTTTCAGCAGCGTAATAAATGGTGCAATGTGCAGCCCTGCATCCCTTAAAAGGCGTTTGGTGACATCTTTATCCATGCAAGCTGATGAGCCTAGAACACCCGGTCCAACAAACGGCAGATTCACCATACGCAGTAAACCTTGTAAAGAACCATCTTCACCTAAGTTACCGTGGACAATTGGGAAAATAACATCAATTTGCGGGAGAGGTTTAGCATCTTCTAGAGAAATGAATTGTTCACTTTGTTTGCCCGGAACAACGGCAATGCTGCGCTTTGGAGTATTTAACGCGATATGAGCGGGATCATCACCATGTAACAGGAAGTTCGCTTCATCATACTCATGCCATTGCCCTTCTTTATTGATACCGATGAGACAAACATCAAACTTATTACGATCTAATCCATTAATAATATTTTTAGCTGATTGCAACGAAACTTCATGCTCAGTGGATTTACCACCAAAAATGACACCAACCCGAATTTTGCTCATTATTTACTCCAACATAAAGACATCAAAAACGATTCTGGGAAATATAGCACGCAGCGAAATAGTTAGGGCATAAAAACTTCACTACGCAAGTAGGTTCGGTGATTAAATAACCAAACCCTTAAAATTATACAAATTTTATGCCGATTGCTGAGTCAACAATAGGCTTTGATTCACGTTTGTTTCCAACCATTCCATAAAAATAGCTGCTGGGGTGTCTGCTTTTATTTCTTTAGGTGAAAGCAAGTAATATGCCGAACCATCTTCAATAAAACCTTCTGGAGCCATTAATTGTTGTGTGTTCATTTCATCAGCAACCATTAGGAACGATGCGATAGCAACACCCTGTCCTGCTAATGCAGCCTGCAAACACAGGTAGAAATGTTCGAAATTAATTTGTTTATTATGTTGTAAATTGATGCCACTACGGGCTTGCCATGTACGCCAAACATTTGGCCGTGAGGCTGGTACAAGCAAGTTCATCTCATGATAGGGCTGGCTATCATTTTTCTTGATGATACCCATCCATTCCGCACATATTTTCTTCGCATAAATATTGTCATCCCACGTGAAATCATTACGGCGAAGAGCAAGATCAACTCCCGCCTTATTAAAATCAATAGGACCACCAGCGGCAATTAAATGCACGGTAATTTCAGGATATTGCTGATAAAAATCGGTTAAACGAGGGATCAGCCATTTCATTGCGATGGTCGGCTCACACGATAAACTAACAACTTGGTTATGAGGACGCTGAGTCATTTTTTCGACGGTATCAGAAAGTTGTTGGAATAAATGCGTCGTCGTTTGAAATAACAATTTACCTTCTTCTGTTAAAAAGATAGCTCGGTTACGTCGTTCAAACAGTAAAACACCGAGATGTTCCTCCAGAAGCTTTATCTGTCGACTAATTGCACTGTGCGTAACATGCAGCTCTTGCGCTGCTTTAATAATACTTTCATAACGCGCAGCAACATCAAAAAAACGCAACGATGTTAATGGAGGCAATTTCATAGAATTAATGTCTTCATAAGATTAAGAGGTTCATAAAATTAATAGCTTCACAATTAAATAGGTAACGAAAACTGACAGGTTTCATTGAGAATAAATCGCTTTTTCTCTATCTGCAATCTATTGATAATCAGCAAATCAAATTAATCAAATCTATTTTCCACCCAGAAATTAAGTCAGTTTTTATTACCATTAGGACCCCACTATGAATGAAATTATCGCTGTTGCCACCATTACTATTTTGGCGGTTATAAGCCCTGGCCCTGACTTCGCTATGGTTACCAGAAATAGCTACTCCTATGGCACCAAAACCGGCCTATTCAGTGCTCTTGGTATTGCTGCTGGAGTGCAAGTTCATGTGCTGTACACCATTTTTGGCGTGACTCTAATCATTATGAGTTCCCCTACATTATTTATGGCAGTCAAACTCCTTGGCGTCGCTTATTTGGTGTATATTGGTTTTAAATCCTTAACAAACAAAACAGCAATTAACGCCAGCGATGACCTTAATCCGGCATCAAGACCCTCTTCATTTTCTGCATTTAAAATGGGTTTTTTAACCAATGCGCTCAACCCTAAGACGATGTTTTTCGTTGTTTCGGTCTACACCCAAGTGCTCCAAGCGGGTAACTCTCAATGGCTAAACTTCAGCTACGGATTATTTATTTCTTTTGCACATTGGGTTTGGTTTAGTTTAATTGCTCTATTTTTTGCAGCACCATTGATTAGAAATAAAATTCTTAAATATCAATTTATTATGGATAGAGTTATTGGTGCCTTATTAATTATGCTAGGTATCTCTTTGCTCTTTTTTAATATTTCATCATGACTGAATTCATTTCGAATGCGCCGAACCATTTTGAAAGTATTCATTAACCATAATAGCGAGTTCATACACATCTTTAGGAAGATTCAAGTCATTCATTTTATTCAGAGAAACCCAATGAAAATCCGCATTGCATTGGGTTTCTTCGTCTATTAGCTCACAGAGATAAACCATATCGATATGCCAATGATCTCCTTGGCGTTTATCTGCAATGAATTCTTTTAAAATAGCGAAAGGAATCGGTAAAGAGAGAGTATTCTTTGAATCATTAACCTTCGAGTATAACGGATAGCGACAGTCAATTACTCGGCACCGCAAACCTGTTTCTTCAAACACTTCACGAACAACGGTATCTTGTGGTTCTTCATTCGGGTCAATGTGGCCACCAGGCGGTAGCCAAATACCTAGCTTAGGGTGCTCATGTAATAGAAATTCTCCTCGGGAACTACAGATCATCGCCGTCGCAGTAAAATGTTTGATATGTTCCACTATTTTTATTCCTTCATACTTATCATCTTTATAAATCAATCAAATACAATACAACACGCCTAATTGCTTCGATTGCCACCGCCAACTCTTCATGGGTTAAGGTGCTAATGGCTATTCTTAACGCCTGCGGTACTGAGTTTGATGTGCAGTAAGACTCTGCACTGCTAATTGCTATATTTTGCTTTTTTAATTCACTGACTACTGCATCGGCACGTACGCCATCAGGTAATGGTAACCAAACAAAGTAACTGGCTGGATGCGCAATATAGGGTAAATCCGTAAAAACTTTCTGAACTATTGCTTGTCGTATTTTTGCATCCCGCCGCTTATCTCTTTCAATACTATCGACCTCACCTTTTTCAATCCAATCACAGAGGATAGCAGTGGTTATTGCCGGTGTATTCCATGTTGTAATTCGGATAATACGCTCGATATTTTCAATATATTGCTGGGGCGCCAGTACCGCACCGACACGTAAGCCTGTTGCAATATTCTTCGAAAAACCTGTTGTATAAAATGTAATTTCAGGTGCCAGCGTTGCTAATGGTACAACCGCTGGCCGCTGTAAAAAGGCATAAGACCCATCTTCAATTAAGAAAAATTGGTGACGTTTGGCTAAGCCCACCAGCTTTTTACGTTCCGATAAACTCATCACCCAGCCTAACGGATTATGCAGTGTCGGCATCGCATAATAGGCTCGAATTTTTCTCTGTTGGCATAACTTATCCAAAGCTTGTAAGTCCGGACCATTTTCTGCCGTAGGAACGGATATAAGCTCTAAATGGTAGATTTTTGCAAGAGCTTTAAACCCCGGATAAGTTAAAGCATCGACGGCAATAATATCTCCAGGACTGAACATACCTAAAATAATGGTTGCTAAACCATGTTGCCCACCACTGACTAAAGCGACGGTATCTACCGTTGCATGAGTTAATCCACGCTGTTTTAAGTATTTAGCAACTGTCTGCCTTTCATGCTCTCGCCCTGTATGCTGTTGATAATAAAGAATTCCTTCCAAATCACCCCCAACCGCTATTTCCCGTAACGATTCCCGTAATAGTTTGGTTTGTTCTTTCGCAATCGGATAACTAAAATTCAGGTCTAATGTATTTTTAGCGACATCTTGCTCAATACTTAATTTGGGCAATAGATTGATATCTCGAACAAAGGTACCACGTCCAGTTTCCCCGATGATCAAGCCCCGCTCAATAAGCTCTCGATATACTCGCGAAGCTGTGACTAAAGAAATTCCCGATTTTTCCGCAAAATGGCGATGTGTTGGGAAACGAGTTCCCGCTTTCAATTCGCCACTCATGATCTGCGCTGAAAGCAAATCAACATACTGCTTATAACGATTCTGAGTCATGAAATTGTACCTATGACAATTTTTTGATTGTCATGATTATGTCGATTAGCTTAGCAAAACTCAATTACAAGTAATAACGGTCAATTATGAATCAAAGTAAATCATTAATATCGCACGGTGCTTCCATAACGGCTCCCTCTCATACCACTCGCGGTTGGATCAGTGGCTTTATTGGCGTTGCTATTTTTAGTGGCTCACTTCCCGCAACCAAACTGGCTATTAGTGGATTTTCACCTGATTATTTGACCATTCTGCGGGCTACCATCGCTGGGATTTTGGCTCTGATCGTTTTGATAGTTCTACGCCAAAAAATTCCAACAAGACAAAATTTGATTCCTCTTTTTATCGTGACATTTGGTGTGGTACTTGGCTTTCCATTCTTAACTGCGATTGCATTACAGTACATTAGCTCATCTCACTCCATTGTATATTTAGGACTGCTTCCTTTGTCTACCGCTTTATTTGGCGTTTTACGAGCAGGCGAGCGCCCTCGCAAATTGTTCTGGTTGTTTTCAGTCATGGGAAGTTTATTTGTAATCGGCTTCGCAATTCTTCAAGGAGCCACTCACGCATGGCAAGGTGACTTATATATGGTCATTGCTGTGATTGTCTGTGGATTGGGCTACGCAGAAGGCGCGGTACTTTCAAAATCATTAGGGAGCTGGCAGGTGATTTGCTGGGCGTTGGTTTTAGCGTTACCCATCATGTTGATATTCAGTATTTTGCGCTTACCCTCAACGTTTTCTACTGTTCCATTTGAAGCATGGATGGGCCTAGGTTATGTCTCTCTATTTAGTATGCTAATTGGTTTCTTTTTTTGGTACCGAGGGCTTGCTGAAGGCGGAATTTCGGGCGTCAGTCAATTGCAACTCTTACAACCATTTATTGGCTTAGTACTTTCTGCTTGGCTACTTAATGAAACTGTTAATAGCATCATGATCATGTCTACGCTTGGTGTCATTTTGTGTGTTGCAGGTTCAAAACGTTTCTCACGTTAAGTATTGAAATACCTAACCTTAACGGAAAATTAAGGTTTAACTTTGGTTTATGGTAATGCTGAGGCGATTTCATTAATTTACCCTCAATATCACGATTAGAGTTTATCGATTTATGAAACGTCTTAGTATTACCTCTTTGTTATTCTACATGCTGTTTATATCGCCAGTTTCACTTTCTGAAACCATGCGATTAAATGTGACTTCACCTAAGCAAATGCCCTATGTGGAAACGTTGACCTTACCGGGCACATTCGTTGCAAAAAATGAGATTGCGATCGGCTCACCTTTGCAGCAACAAATGGTGATTGATGTACTGGTTGAAGAAGGTCAATGGGTTGAGAAAGACCAACTACTGGCTATATTAGAATCCCCACTCCAAAATGCATCTGTAAGTCAGTTACAAGCTGAAACTGAAAAAGCCACAGCCTATATTAAGCAGCAAAAAGCCGTGGCAGAACAAGCGCAGAAAGAACTCTCTCGCCTTGCGCCTCTCGCTAAAACTGGCGTTATTTCTGCTAATGATTTTGAAAAAGCAAAATCTGAGTCTTTAGCGGCGAATGCGCTATTGGAAGCTAATAAAGCGGAATTTCGTCAACTGCAAGCACAGCTTTCCAAAGAGAAAAGTCAGCAAGATAAATCACGGATCGTGGCACCCATTTCTGGCGTTATTAGTGAGCGCCATGCTATCCGAGGAATGCTAACAGATAATCAGCTACTGTTTAAAATTATTGAAAATGGTGAAATCGAATTTGATGCATTGGCGCATATTTCAGAATTAAAACGTTTATCAAATCTGACGTCTATCCAATTAAAAACGCCTAACAATCATCAAATAGCTGGAAAGTTACGTTACTTAGCACCGAAAGTAGATCCTATTTCACAGCAAGGAAAAGTTCGTATTTCCCTCGCTGAAAATAAAGACAACCTGCAAGCCGGAGAATCAGGTACGGCGATTATTTCCAATTCAGAAAAACTGCAAACTACGCTTCCATACAGCGCCATTCGAACATTAGATAATGGTGAACGCGTTATTTTTACTGTTGTTGATAATAAAGTGAAGCAGCAAAAAATAACGACCGGAAAAATTCATGATGGCCGTATCGAGATTTTGTCCCCTATTTCGAGTGATACCGTTGTTGTCACCAATGCCCAAGCCTTTTTAACTGAAAATGATACTGTGACCCCAGTCAAGGATAGTCAATGAAACTCCAGCTATCTTCATGGGCAATCACACGCCCCATTCCTACTATCGTTATGTTCTTAGCGCTCACAATTGCAGGTATATTTTCTTTTAATCAATTGCCTGTGACTGCAAACCCGGTAGTTAATTTTCCAATAGTCACAGTGACCATTACGCAAGATGGCTCATCCCCAACGGAAATGGAAAACGCCATCACGAAACCCGTTGAACGTGCGGTCTCTGGTATTCCAGAGGTCCGTCATATTACCTCAACCATCACTGAAGGCATTTCTACCACCACTGTTGAATTTGATTTAACCGTGGATGCCTATATTGCAACCAATGATATTCGTGAACAAATCGCACAAATCCGCAGTGATTTGCCGCAAACGATTGATGAACCATTAATTAACCGTATTGATATCGAAGGTGGTGCAATATTACGTTACGCCGTTTCATCAGATAGCCAATCCCTCGCTGATTTATCTTGGTTTATTGATGATACAGTCAGTAAGCAGCTAATTACGGCTCACGGAGTACAAAAAGTTAGCCGCCTTGGCGGTGCTGATAGCGTTATTCGCATCGAGCCTGACGCCGATAAACTTGCAGCATTACAATTGTCTATTCTAAGTATTAATGAATTACTTAGAAGTGTGCATCAAAATTCCGCGGGTGGTTCGTCTAAATATAATGACCTACAACATACGATTCGGATTTTAGGTGAAAAAAAGAACGTTGATGAGATTAACGATATTCAATTGCCTATTGGTAATCAACAGTGGATTAAACTCGGGGATATTGCTGCAATTTATCAGGGTCAAAAAACAGCCAAAACTATTGCGCAATTAAATGGTAAAGATGTGGTTGGATTTGCCGTATTTCGCGCTAAAGGCTCCAGTGATACCGAAGTAGCAAATAGTGTTGAACATGAGCTTGCACAATTAAAACTGAAACACTCTGATATTTCTATTCAGCTTGTTTCATCAACTGTGAAATATACAGAATCAAGCTACCATTTAACGATCCAAACCTTATTAGAAGGTGCATTTTTAACCGTTATTATTGTTTTCTTCTTTTTAAAAAGTTGGCGAGCTACCTTAGTCGCGGCGATTGCATTACCTTTATCTATTCTTCCCACTTTTTTGGTATTGGCAATATTTGGCTATTCACTTAATAGTATGACGCTGCTTGCATTGACATTAGTCATCGGTATTTTGGTCGATGATGCGATTGTCGAAATTGAGAATATTCAAAAATACATAGAGCGAGGCGAGCGCCCTTATTTGGCGGCTTTAAAAGCCTCGGACGCGATAGGTTTTGCCATTGTCGCCATCACACTCACTATTGTAGCGGTATTCTTACCCGTCAGTTTTATTGGCGGCTTTGTTGGTAAATACTTTGTGCCTTTTGGTATTACCGTTTCCGCGGCTGTTTTATCTTCATTACTAGTAGCTCGATTAGTCACGCCATTAATGGCAGCCTATGTCTTATTACCCGCAAAAAATAAAGCGATCGAACATTCTGTACCTAACTGGATCAATCGATATTCTCAATTGTTAGTGATGACATTGAAACATCGCAAGCTAGCCCTTTCATTCGCATTTATATTTTTGATTGGTTCAATCTCCAGTATTACTTATCTGCCTATTGGCTTTATGCCTGAAGGCGATATTAGTGTTAGCCAGATTGAAGTGGAATTACCGCCGGGAACCCCTGTCGAAGAAACTCAAAAAGCGGTTAGGAATATGGCTGAACAATTGAAATCACGTACTGAAATAAAGTCAATTTATACCATTGCGGGGATCAGTGATGACGCCGATGGAATCGCCCAGCATAAAGGTCAAATAATTCTGACACTAACAGACCCAAATGAACGTGAAATGTCACAAAAACAGTTTGAAAACTCAATTTCGCACCTATTACAACAAACTCCAGATGCACGCTATACCTTCAGCAATAGCGAAGGAAATAAAGAATTTTCATTGACCTTTACAGGAGCTGATCCCAAAGAGCTAGAAATTCAAATGCATAAGCTTCGCGATGCAATTGCCAACGTAAATGGCATTAATAATGTGCGTGTTGTTAAACCACTTTTACGTAAAGAGCTGATTATTTCCCCTGACCTGCAAGATTTAGGAAGAACTGCAGTTAATGTAGAAGAAATCGCCAATACATTAAGAGTGGCAACAATGGGAGAATCAAACTCTCGTAGCGCTAAATTTAATTTACCGGATAGGCAATTAACGTTACAGGTTATTTTACCCGACAATCAAAAAAACGACGTAAGCGCGTTGCGTAATCTCTATATTCGTAGCGGTAATGATTTAACTGTGCCGCTTAAATCCGTTGCTAACATTAATTTTAACGACGGACCATCACAGATTGACCGCATAAATCGCGCAAGGAAAATGTCTATTGAAGGTAATTTAGATGGGTTATCACTTGGCGAAGCATTAGAACGCGTTGTCGAACTTCCTGAATATCAATCACTACCAAAAAGTATTGAGCCATTAGAGTATGGTGATATGGAGTTCATGCTCGACATGTTTGAACGTTTTAGTACGACAATGCTTTTCAGTGTACTGTTGGTATTCGCCATACTCATTATTCTGTTTAAAGATTTTATGCAACCTATAACGATTTTGGTGGCACTACCATTCTCTATCGGGGGAGCCATTATCGCCTTAGTGTTATATGGTGCGATGATAGATCTTCCTGTCATTATTGGTATTTTAATGTTGATGGGGATCGTCACCAAAAACTCGATACTTCTGGTGGAGTTTATTCTTGAAAAAGAACGAACTGGTTTAAATCGACAACAAGCTATTATCGAAGCAGGTCAGGAGCGAATTCGTCCAATTATTATGACTACTTTTGCCATGATTGCAGGCATGATCCCCCTCGTGCTCACAACAGGAGCCGATGCAGGATTTAGGGCGCCAATGGCAGTTGCGGTTATCGGGGGGTTAATGAGCTCAACGGTGCTCAGCTTACTGTTTGTTCCCGTTATTTATAGCTTGATGGATGATTTGAAAAAGAAAACATTACCACTATTGGCAAAATGTACCTCTGTCACTCAATCTGATAGAGATGTAAAACGCTGGTAGGAATAATTGCAATAATTTGGCTCTCCACACCAACGATGGAGAGCCAATAACGAGATGTTTTTACTGATTGTTTTTAAAACCTAACTTACTGTTTTTTAGTTTTACAGCCGTTTGATACCAGTGCTTATTATAATTCTGTGCTGCCTTGGGTAAAAGTGAATAGGTTTTAATCACTTCATCAATTAATGGCATCGCTTCAATCACTCGTTTTTGTTCAAATAAAAACTCAGCGTAAGCAACCTTGTATTCAATATGGTCGCGATGACTTAATAAGGCACGAAACTCATTATCAGCTTCAGTAACCAACCCTAAGCGTACTAAAGAACGAGCATATAAAAAATGCCCCGTATTCGAGTTGAACGTTGGATTTTTTTCACACAATAGGTCTAACGTCTCTTTACAACGCGCGTATTCCCCCGCTTCATACAGTGCATCCGCATATTTCAACATAATATCCGGTGAATACTGATTAATTCCTTGCAGTGATTCTTGATAGTATTTAATCGCATTTTGATAGTCACCTTTATCGGTATATGCGTCTGCGAGTGTTACACAACTATTCGTGGTCGGATTTAATTCATACTCTTTTAGAGCTTGATTGATGCTTTTATTGGGTGCTAATTGTTTTTTAATCGCTCTTTCTAATTTATATCCATGGCGGGAATAGCGCATAGCCGGCATCCAAATGACCAGCGCATAAACAACCGAGCCCAAAATTGGGAAAACAAATAAAATGAACAACCAATAAGAGTTTTGATTACTCTTTATTGAATGGACCGCAAAATAAATCGCAGGAATAAAATAGATTAATAATCCCAGAATGTGCATAACAACCTCAATGAATATCAACTCGATGGTTTTGTATATGGCCGTACTCATACTTCCTTGTACAGCGGCTTGCTTAGTCGTGACTAAATTAGCACCATGATGACAGGCATCACTCTGAAGGCAAACAGGAAAAAACCTGAAAAGATAAATTAGAAACAAAAAAATAGCTGGCTCATTCGCCAGCTACCCTATAATAAAAATATATAAATCAACAGATTAGGCTGTTAATGCCAATTTCGCACCGAACATTAAAAAGACGGCACCAATACAGCTATTTGAAAATTTAGATAATTTTTTATTGTGTTTTACCATGTTGGTCACTGCAACAGCACCAAATATCAGCATTGATAAATAAAACATGCTGCATGCTTCTAAAATCACGCCGAGCACAAAAAACGGCACCCCTGCACTTGGGTACGCTGGGTCAATAAATTGAATGAAGAATGAAACATAAAAAATGATCATTTTTGGATTTAGCAAACTTAAAAAGACGGCTTTCTTATACGTCCCTTTTGTTTCTAATATGATCCCATCGACATCTGTTGCAGATTCTTTTTTATGCAATACTGAATATAACGTTTTAATACCTAAGTAAAATAGGTAGGCAGCACCTGCATACTTGATCACGCTAAAGAATATAGGAGATGTTTTGACTAAAGACGCAACACCTAAAAATGATAAAAAAATGAGCAATGCATCACCAGTAAAGACACCAAGTGCTGCTTTATAACCATTTTTTACACCATATTTTGCACTACTCGTTAAAACAAATAGAGAATTAGGGCCTGGTACCAATGTAATAAAAATCACACCGATAAGATAAGTCCATAAGTTTGTAATACCTAAATTTTCAAGCATAATAAACCCGCTAACTCAATAAAAGTTATAACAATTAATTCACATCCTTACCTAATGGATAATATGATACACACCTTTATTTTTTAATGAAAGATATCACCACCAATACTTTCATATATGAAATATAAACCTATTAATTAAGCGTTAAGATGGAGTTTTAATGATGTTTTACATGTTAAAACTGAAGCTAAATTCCGAACAAAAACACTTAAACAGCAGCGAGCTGAAAATATTTTTAAAATGATATAAAACTTCATAAATTAAATAAAAGTAAGTTATTAATGCTAATTAAAGCTTGTAGGTAGAGATAGTGATTTGTTCCACATTTCACGATATAACAATGGATGCCTACAGCGTATCGAATAATGATTTTTACTCTAAATACCTGTAGTTAAATCAACATTGTCTTTGTTTAGACTTTTATTTAATGAATGACATTTCAACATACAGGTGCACATCAATGTCGTCTCAACAACCAAAGCCATGGCAACGCGCAATGATGGATGGAGCTGTCCACACATTACCCTTAAATCTTGCAGTTATTCCGTGGGGGATTCTTGCGGGTTCCATGGCCATTGAAACAGGGCTTTCTTTTTGGCAAAGCATCGCAATGTCTGCCATGGTTTTTGCAGGCGCAGCTCAGTTAGTCACTCTAGGTTTGCTCAATTCAGGAGCTGGCTATATTACGATTGTGATTTCTGTTTTCTTTATTACATCGCAGCATCTTTTATATGGGTTAACCATGCGTCCTCACGTAAAAGATTTCACGACACCACAACGTTTAAGCATTGGCTTTCTATTAACTGATGAGCTATTCGCCATTAGTGCAGCCAAGCGACAAGCACTCAGCTTTGCCTATTTATTTGGTGCGGGGTTTAGTTTCTATCTTGTGTGGTTAGTCACCAGCCTATGCGGCATTGTGATGGCAAATTTGGTGGGTGATTTAAGTAAATTACATTTAGATTTCTCAGTTGTCGCGACACTATTAGCCATTGTCGTTCCACTCACTAAAAAAATAAGTACCGCCTGTGGTGTTTTATTTTCATTAATTACTGCAATTGCCCTATCGATGTATTCGATCAGTAGTGCAATTGTAATTGCCGGCGTTGGTGGGATGTTTGTTTCTGTTGGTGTCTCTCGTTTATTAAGGGAAGAAAAATGATCTGGATTTTAATTATCAGTTTAACGGCTGTTGTTTTCTCTCTGCGTTATATTTTTCTGATCCCTCAACTACCAATACGATTACCATTAATTGTACGCCAAGCACTCAGTTATTCTGCGCCTTGTTTGCTTACTGCAATTTGTGCCCCTGTCATTTTATTAGAAAATCATGAATTACGTAGTTTCCCTGATAATCCTTATCTCTGGGGAGCGCTATTTTGCGTTGTAGCAGCATCTTTACTGAAAAATATGTTGGTCACTGTCGGATTAACTTTAGTCTTTTTCTATGGACTTATTTACTTTATGGGCTAACCAATAATTTATAAAGCATCGGTAGCTACCTTTGCTTTATAATGACGTTTCATGGCTAATAGAAGCCTATTTTTTTAATCGATCCGTTGGATAATTACCCCCATGCTAAATAATTACGTTTTACGAAGTGTTCGTTATATGTTGGATTTGAGCGATGCTCAGATGGTTGAAATCGTAAAACTTGCAGACTTTTCAGTCACAAAAGAAGAAATGAGCCTTTGGTTAAAGAAAGATACCGACCCCGACTACGTTGAATGTAGTGACCTTGTGCTCGGTCATTTTCTGAATGGGTTGATTTATCATCGCCGTGGTAAAGATGAAAGTCGCCCAGCGCCAGAAGTTGAAGATAGAATCAATAACAATATTATTTTCAAGAAATTACGTGTTGCCTTTGAACTGAAAGACGTTGATTTACTGGAAATCTACCAGTCTGTTGATTTCCGAGTGTCAAAACCAGAATTAAGTGCTATTTTCCGTAACCCAGAACATAAAAATTATCGTGAATGTGGCGACCAACTATTACGTTACCTATTAAAAGGCTTAACGTTACGCCTACGAGGAAATAAATAGTTCATTCAGATCACCATAATGTTTACGAACATTATAGTATTAGGCTGATAGCAATATCAGCCTAGATATTTTTCAGTAAGTAACTTAAAAAAGTATCAACTTTCGGTGAAAGTGAACGTTTTGAGGCGTAAACTGCGCGTAACTCAATCGGTGCTGGATACATATCATCAAAACTCACTTCCACCAACGTTCCCGCTTGAATTGCGCTTTGGCATCCCTCTTTTGACAGAATAGCGAATCCCAATCCATTGAGTGCAGCTGCACTGGCAAGAATACCGCTGTTCACACGGTACTGACTGTTTATACTGACTTTTTTTATCTGTCCATGATGAGTGCTAAAAACCCAAGGTTGCCCTTGCAGCGCACTAAAACTCGTGATGCAGGGCATCATTCTGAGTTCATCCACGGTGCTGGGTAAACCCTGTTTTTCAATTAACTGCGGGGCTGCAACGACAACACTCTCCCATGATTTAACCAATTTTGAGTGGTAGCTACTATCCATCAACGCTCCACGATGAAAAGTCAGTAATAAATCCACTTCATCACCAATAACATCTAAAGGCGCTAGTTGCGTGTCACAATGAATGGCAAGACCCGGATGGGCAAGCACAAATTTAGCCAGTAAATCTGCAAATAATACACTGCCAGATTCACTTGGAATCGTTAGCCGCAAAGTACCGCTTAATGTTTCTGAGGCGCTAATTTGTTGCAAGGTTTCATCTAATTCTAAATACAGTTTTTGGCTCTTATTTAATAATAAAGTACCTTGCTCAGTTAAGCGCATTTGCCGTGTGGTTCGTTCAATCAATCGGCAATGAAGTTGAGTTTCAAGCTGCTTAATTTGCCGGCTCACATTCGACGTTGGCATCGAAAGTTGTTTTGCTGCATTTGCAAAACTTCCCTGAGTTGCCACCGCAACAAATACCTTCAGTAAATTAAGGTCAACAGACATGGCATAGCCTAATTTTTGTGTTCACTAATTCCTCACTAATAACATTAGCAGTAGCCAATTGCCATTATTTTTTGATAGCGCTGCTCCAACAACGTACCCTGATTTAATGCACTCAGCTGGCTTAAATCGTGAATAAGTTGCTGCTTCAGATTTTGTGCAGCTAATACATAATTTCGATGTGCTCCACCTAACGGCTCAGGAATAATCGTGTCAATAATTCCTAGTGCTTTTAGTCTCGGCGCGGTCATTCCCATCACCTCAGCCGCAACTTGCGCTTTTTGGGGATCTTTCCATAAAATAGAGGCGCAACCTTCTGGAGAAATTGCAGCGTATGTACTGTATTCCAGTATATTAATTCTATCACCCACTCCGATTCCTAGAGCGCCTCCAGAACAACCTTCTCCGATGATCACACAAATAATCGGCGTTGTTAGGCAAGACATTTCCTGAATATTGCGCGCAATCGCTTCTGCTTGCCCACGCTCTTCAGCGCCAACACCAGGATAAGCCCCTGCAGAATCAATGAATGTAATAACTGGCAGCTTAAATCGTTCCGCCATTTTCATTAATCGAAGTGCTTTTCGATATCCTTCAGGGGATGGCATTCCAAAATTACGTTTTACTTTTTCCTTCGTATCCCGCCCTTTTTGTTGCCCCATTACCATAACTGGGCGACCGTCTAAACGCGCTAATCCACCCACTAACGCTTTGTCGTCAGCAAATGCTCTATCCCCCGCTAATTCCTGAAACTCAGTAAATATAAGAGAAATATAGTCCAATGTATAAGGACGCATTGGATGACGAGCTAATTGCACAATTTCCCATGCACCTAAAGAAGAGAAAATATTCTCCGTGAGGGATTGGCATTTCTTTTCTAATAATTGGATCTCCTCATCAAGCTTTAGTTCTGATGGATGACCCCTTTGCTTAAAGGCATTTAATGCTTCAATTTTTTCATGAAGCTCAATAATGGGTTTTTCAAATGCAAGAAAATGGCTAGACATAGTGACCTTAAAATCGACCAAATAATTTTAAGAGTCTACTGAGAGGATCAATCCTATTCTATAAATAAGAATAGGATTGATAGTTATCAAAAATGGGATAATGGCAACTAAATAAGATTTTTACGTAATAATACCGAGATGCTGCCGTTCATAAACACCTCTTTATCTTGCGTATACCCTAACTTTTCAGCGACACGCAGTGACGGTATATTTTGAGGCCCTATAAAGCAGATGCTTTCTTGGTGTTTTTGCTCCGCGATCAGCCAAGACAATGCTGCTTGCATCGCCTCCGTCGCGTAACCTTTACCTTGATATTCAGGCGCAATCACCCATCCCGCTTCAGGGATCCCTTTAACGTGGGGTTCAACAATGCGATGAAAATCGGCAAATCCGAGATCACCCACATAATTTCCAGTCGCTTTTTCTCTCACCGCCCAATAACCAAATCCGAGTAAAGGCCAAAGTCCGCCATATGCGAGCATACGCATCCATGATTCGCGCTCCGTTGAAGGAACACCGCCAATATGCTGAACCATTGAGCGTTGTCCCCATAATTGCGAAAGTGCTGAAAAATCACTAACCTCATGTTTTGCTAAAATTAATCTATCTGTTTCAAGTTTAGGGATCACGTATTTCCCCTCCTCTAGATTATCTAAATGGCGGCTCGTCGAATGTTCTTAGTTTTCGGGAATGCAGCTTATCACCTTCTTGTCGTAGCAGGTCAATGGCACGGATCCCAATTTGTAGATGCTCCGATATTGCGCCTTCATAAAAACTATTTGCTTGTCCTGGAAGCTTGATTTCTCCGTGAATCGGCTTATCTGATACACAGAGTAATGTGCCATAAGGGACACGGAAACGGTAACCTTGTGCGGCAATTGTGGCACTTTCCATATCCACCGCAACGGCTCGACTGAGGCTGAATCTGCGGGCGGTTGCAAAAAATCTTAACTCCCAGTTACGATCATCCGTTGTGACCACCGTTCCGGTACGTAAACGCTGTTTAACTAGCTCACCAGGCATATTACTCACCTGTTTAGTAGCGTCATATAGCGCCCGTTGAACTTCAGCAATACTTGGAATAGGAATATCTGGTGGTAATACATCATCTAAAATATGGTCATCGCGTAAATAGGCATGTGCTAAAACATAGTCACCAATTTTTTGGCTTTCTCGTAGCCCGCCACAATGACCAATCATTAACCACGCATGAGGGCGCAATACAGCTAAATGGTCACAAATGTTTTTCGCATTTGCTGGACCAACGCCAATATTCACTAATGTAATTCCTACACCATCACGTGCAATCAGATGATATGCAGGCATTTGAAATTTTTTCCACGTTAAATCGGATGTGGCAAATTGCGGATCGGCATTTTCAGCGGTTAAATAGTTATGTCCTACACAAGATAAAGCGATATAGCGGCTTTCTGGGTCACGAATTTGCTCACAGGCCCAATTCACAAACTCATCAACATAGCGGTTGTAGTTAGTAAACAAAATATAAGGCTGAACATGCTCAGGCGGTGTGCCCGTATAATGTTTTAATCGCGCTAAAGAGAAATCTACGCGTAGTGCATCAAAGTGGGATAATGGCATATCATCCGTCACATGATACAAACCATCCGTAATATCATCACTGATATGAGAGAGATCGGTGATAGGAAAATGAGCAGCTAAACTGCTACTCATACTTCTATCAAGAATTAAATCTGAACCATCGATAACGAATGGATATGGAATTTCAGTTTTAGACGGACGAACTGCAAAAGATACGTCATAGTCTTGTTGAAAAATGGTCAATTGCTCAACAAGGTAAGCTCGAAACAGGTCTGGTTGGGTTACAGTAATGCTGTAATCTCCCCGCTTCACAAAACGGGCATAAGCTCGCGTTTTTTCGCAATGGTCAACCTTTCCTTCCCAAGTCACACATAACTCAGGGTAGGCAAACAACCCATTTTCTCGGGCGTTAGCATCGGGTAACGTTCCATTTTCAACATAGGTTGCAATGGCATTTCTCAAGGCTTCAATGGCATTTGAATAGAGTAATGAGAGTGTTTCGATTGTCTCTTCTATAGAAAGATTTTCATATTTTCGGCATTGTTCCAAAGACACGCTTAACTCCTTATCAAATGACGTAAAATTTACGCCTTCAGTGTATGTTATTCATCGAACACTCACAAGAAATTGCATTTAATCCTTAAAAACTTAATAAGTTAAAATTTTCTTTTATTCTATTTATTATTTATTATTTATTTTTAAATATTGCTAATTTCGTACTTAACTTAATATAAAGAAAATGTGTTTTAATTGATTTCAATATAATGATTATGGATTATTTAATAGTCCTTACGCTAGTTAAAAATATAAAACACACACCTAAAAATATTTACACTGTTATTTATTAAAGAGATTAAATTGTAATTAAGAATACTATTAAATAGTGACTAAATGTTTATTCTATTATATTTAAAAGTAATACTATTTCTCTGTAGCTTATAGTTCCAATGTTTATGAACGCGGGTATAAATACTTAAAAGGTGCTTAATTATGATGCTACTTTTTATATAAAAACAATATCATTGGATGATTAATGTTAAAACTAGCGGTAATGTAATCACGGCAAGAATAGTTTGGAAAGTAATAATCCCTGCCATTAATTGGCTATCACCATTAAGCTGCTTAGTTAAAATATAAGAAGTTGGTGCAGTAGGAATGGAGAAAAAGATCACCAAAAGCACACTTTCTAATGTTGGTAATTCAAATAAATAAGCCGTAAATGAGGCTAGCACTGGCATAACAAGTAAGCGAAACAATGTTGAAAGCATAATCGGTTTAAATTCTTTTCTGAGCGTTGCTGTTTGTAATGCCCCACCAATACAAATTAACCCCAAAGGTAAGCTGGCTGCTGCCAATAATTTTAAAAATTGATCAGACCCAAATGGTAAACCTATCGGTAATAAATTTAATAATATTCCGATGACACAAGAAATAATCAATGGGTTTTTCACAATAGGCAAAGCTAGCTGCTTTAATGTGACTTTCTTTCCTGCACTTAGCGATAGGACCGCAATGATATTACAACTGGGAACTAGAATCGCCATAATCACCGCAGAAATCGCAATCCCTTCCGATCCCAAAAGATCCGCAACAATCGCCAATCCTAAATAAGTATTAAAACGAATAATTCCTTGAATGTGTGCCCCAAATCGTGGAATTGGCATTTTAAATAAATATTTATTTACCACGACAAGCAGTGAACTTACCGCAAGGATGAAAAAAATGGCGCACGCTAGATAGGGTAATTTGGGATTATTGAGCGGTGCATTCGCCAAACTGTTTATTAATAATGCAGGGAATAAAATAAAGTAATTGAGTTTTTCCGCGCTGGGCCAAAAATCGGCAGAAAATAGTGCTGTTCTACGTAAAACAAAACCCATTGCGATGAGAGCAAACAATGGCCACAACACGAGTAAGATCTTTTCCATGATTAAGAAATTCTTTTTTTTCAAACCATTATGAATTGATAAATGTGACTATATCGTTAAAATCAATGAGATGTTAGTTAAAAAAAGCGATGCAGATAAATACATTTCCAGAGTGTGAGCTTTATTCAAAAATACAGTGCAGGTTATTCCGATAGCCAATACATTTATTTATCGTTACTCTCACTAAATCTCATTATTATTTTTTCAAGTTAGTCCTATGGATATAAAAAACCTTTGTAAGCTCTACCGAACAGGTAAAAAATTTAAATATGTCTTTTTCTGGGGACATCAATCAAAACAACAACAAGTCACGAAAAGCTGTTTTAGCCAATGGTACCCTGCTCCTTTTATCGTTGATGGTAACCGTTTCGCCAGTGCCGAACATTTTATGATGGCAGAAAAAGCACGTTTATTTGGCGATAGTGAAATTCTGCAAAAAATTATCAATGCTCCGAATCCTGGGGCTGCAAAAGCCTATGGGCGAGAAGTTCGTGGTTTTAAGCAAGATATCTGGGATGCAAACCGATTTGATATTGTTGTAAAAGCTAATTTAGCCAAATTTTCTCAAAATGATGCGCTAAAGCAGTTCTTATTGGCAACAAATGAGCGTGTCCTCGTGGAAGCGAGCCCTGTCGATAAAATATGGGGAATTGGTTTAGCGGAAGATGCGGAGAATATTGAAAACCCACTCACGTGGAAAGGCTTAAACCTATTGGGCTTTGCATTAATGGAAGTACGGACACAATTAGCCAAGTAAGATTTTCAGCACAAATATCCCGCTGTTAAAAAGCAGCGGGACTTCACTTTAAATATTCTTATAGTGGCATTCTGTATTCAATAACGCCTGGTTTTTCTGCGACCCAATTGTATAGCTTTTGTCCGCGTAAATTGGTTTCCTGGGTATGCCAATATAAACGTCCACATTGTTTCTGCTGCGCTTGTTGCTGAACAAACTCAATTAATTGTTTTCCCACATGGCGACCACGAACTTCAGGGGTCACATAAAGATCTTCTAAATAACAAAAATCATTTTCGGCCCAAGTGGAGCGGTGGTAAAGATAGTTAACAAAACCAACCACTTTGCTACCTTCTAATGCAACAGCGCAGTACATCGGCTCTTTTTCATCAAAGAAACGCGCCCATGCTTTTAAGGTAATTTCTTCGCTTAAATCCACTTGATAAAATTTTTGATACTCCAACCAATAAACTAACCATTCTGGGTAGTGATCAGGGGAAACAAACTCAATAGATACCAGTAGTTCTGCATTATTCATAATAACCCTTCCATTTGTAGACATATAACTGAATGAGGTTATAGTACAGAGCTATCTGGTACTGTATAAGATACACTTTTGTTATTTATTTAGGATCCACTTATGAGAAGAAAGCAACAAGCTCAGTTCCCACTATTATTGATTGAACAGGGTCGAATTAATGAAGGGGTTTACCATACGATCCGCAATGCAATATTAGATGGACGAATTGCTGCTGGCCTAAAATTACCTTCGACTCGAGCACTAGCCGAGATGATGTCAATTTCTCGTAACTCAGTCATTGCAGGGTTTGAACGTCTAATTGATGAAGGTTATTTATACTCAAAGCAAGGCTCAGGAACCTATGTTTCTGCACTGATTCCTGATGAGCTAGTGCGTCCAATCAACACTAAACAAGCGACCTCCAAACAAGAAAATCCTGCACTTTATCTGAACCCCGTGTTGAATAACCTTCAACCACTTTGGGAACAATCTCGCCCAAATACCAATAAGCGCTCAATATTTAATATTGGCGTTGGTTGTGTTGATCAGTTTCCCCATGACCTATGGGGGCGATTACTCGGGCGAGTTTGGCGAAAATCCAAGCATGATATCACGCACTACAATCACCCTGATGGCTATATACCGCTCAAAAAATTACTGGCTAATTATGTGCGTTCAACCCGTGGCGTTCATTGCCATGAAAAACAAATTATTATCGTCAATGGAACCCAGCAGGCAATAAATTTAGTAGCTAAAGTCTTATTAAAACAAAACGATACTGTTTGGCTCGATGACCCAGGTTATGACAGTGCTCGTGCAATTCTAGCCGCCGCCGGCGCCAATATTTCACCAATCCCTTCAGATCATGAAGGAATGAATGTTGAGTACGCTGCCACACATCATAGTGATGCCAAACTGATTTACACTACGCCATCTCATCAGTTTCCGCTTGGAACAACCTTAAGCTTACCTCGCCGCCTCGCATTATTAGATTGGGCGCAACAAAATAACGCTTGGATATTTGAGGATGATTACAACAGCGAGTTTCGTTTTTTATCCAAACCGATCCAAGCCTTGCAAGGGCTGGATAATCATCAACGCGTTATTTATGCTGGTACATTTTCTAAAATGATGTATCCCGGTTTTCGCCTTGGATTTTTAATTGTGCCAGAAAATCTGAGTGACGCTTTTACGATGATGAAATATTACAGTGACAGTCATTGTAGTTATTTAGAACAAGCCGCTTTAGCCCAGTTTATTCAAGAAGGTCATTACGCGAGACATATTCGTAAGATCCGCAAAATTTGTTATGAACGCCAAACTGTTTTTTGCCAATCCATCAATCAATATCTCCCGCATATTTTTAATGCACAGATGAATGATTCTGGGATCCATACCGTCTGCTGGGTGAAAAAAGGCTATAGCTTAGAGATTATCCTAGAGCAGTGTCGTGCCCTTGGTTTTGGAGCTCAACCGCTATCTCGTTATTGCATTAGCAGTCAAAATAATGATGCTATTCTATTTGGATATGCTGCCCATACCAAGCACGAGATCGTCCACAATATTCAGTTATTAAGTGAGGCACTGGCGAAAATATACCCGAGTTAAACAGAAATGATATTCACCGCTATTCCGATTGTCGACGGTATTGAACGACTTATAAGATGACCTCAATGCAATTTTTCACCCTATTGAGGTGCACTATGACAAAAATAAATTACCCTTATGAACTCGAAGTCGGCGACATTGTTTTCACCAGTATCGGCACTGAAGTTTTCCGCCAAATCGCATCCGCATCAAAATGTTGGAGTAACCATGTTGGCATGATCATCGGCCATGATGGAGAAGACTATTTAGTGGCAGAAAGTCGTATTCCGTTATCGACCACCACCACATTATCCCGTTTTATTGCCCGCTCATCTGAGCATCGTTACAGTGTGCGCCGCTTATCAACACATTTAACTGAGGCACAAAAACAGGCGTTAGTAACACAAGTTTTTCCACGATTAAATAAGTTTTACCATACTGGATTTAAATATGATTCATCGCGCCAGTTTTGCTCAAAATTTGTATTCGATATTTACCAATCTGCCTTATCTATTCGCATTGGCGAAATCGAAACATTCCAAGAATTGTTAACAAAAAATCCGAGTGCCAAATTAAAGTTCTGGAAGCTATGGTTTATTGGTTCCATTCCTTGGGAACGCACGACCGTCACCCCGGCCAGCTTATGGCATCATCCAGAGCTTTCTTTGGTGTACCGTAGTCACGAAGATATTCATTAATTCCTCACTTTAACAACCGATTGATTGACTCTTCCTACACAGATAAAGAGCCCTGTTCCACAGGGCTTTAGCGAGCAACCCAACGTTTTTAGGAGTAACTTCAGCACTATCTTTATACTATTTTTTGACTCTCTTTCCTCATCAAAATACCCTCCTACCCATACACCGATTTTTATGCCCATTCGTTTGTTCAAAACGCAATTAATGGATGAGCGCGTTCAGTAAAAGGATTGAGGAGAAACGCAATGGCGAATCAATTCCGAGAAAAACAAACCCCTTTAATGTTATTCGTCTCTTACAACGATGATTCATTTAAACAGCCTCACCAAAGGGTATCTCATGGGGGAAATAATATGGACTCAAAGTTAAATAGCTTAGAAAAAGAGATCAATAAAATGAAAAATGATCTGCATGAAGTCAAAACCAATATCGCCGTGATCAAATCCAACTATTCCACCAAAGAAGCTCTAGCCGCTAGCGCCAATAAAATCATTTTATGGTTTGTGGGCAGCGTGATATTGACGCAGTTACTGCCAATGGTGGTGAGAGTTATCGATGTGTGGGTGAAGTGATTAGTACTTATATTATTGAAATTACCTTTCTTATCTTGATTTTTAGGCTCACAAAAAAAGGCACTCGCCCCCGAGTGCCTTTTGGCTACAACCCGCTAAACTATGAGCTATTCAGCGGTTCTGGTACTTGTGCGGATAAGGTAGTCAAAGGCGCTAAGTGCGGCTTTTGCTCCCTCTCCGGCGGAAATGATAATTTGTTTATAAGGCACTGTTGTACAGTCACCGGCGGCGAATACGCCCTTCACGCTGGTTTCATTACGTGCATCGACTTCGATTTCGCCCATACGATTGCGAGCAACGGTATCACCTAACCAATTGGTATTTGGTAATAAACCGATTTGAACAAACGCGCCTGCCACTTCCAAAGAGTGCACGCTTTCATCAGTGCGATCTTTGTACTCTAAGCTAGTCATCTTGCTGCCATCGCCTTTAACTTCAAGGGTTTGAGCATTCAAAATAATATCGATATTGCTCAGGCTGCGAGCTTTGTCTTGTAACACGGAGTCCGCTTTCAATTCTGACGCAAATTCCAATACCGTCACATGCTCAACGATACCCGCTAAATCGATAGCTGCTTCGATACCGGAGTTACCACCACCAATTACCGCAACACGTTTGCCTTTAAACAGAGGACCATCACAGTGAGGACAGAATGTCACTCCTTTTGTGCGGTACTCTTGTTCGCCCGGAACACCCATATTTCTCCAGCGTGCGCCAGTGGCGATAATAATACTGCGTGCCTTCATCACACCGCCTGATGCGGTTTCGATTTGGTGATATCCGCCAATTTGTTCAGCAGGGATAAGCTTAGTGACGGATTGACCATCAATCACATCCACATTGTAGCTATCCACATGATTTTTCAGAGAACCAGCTAAAATTGCGCCTTCAGTTTTCAATACCGAAATATAGTTTTCGATATCAACGGTATCCATGACCTGTCCACCGAAGCGCTCACCGATAACACCAGTACGAATACCTTTCCGCGCAGTATAAACCGCAGCGGATGCACCCGCAGGACCACTACCGATGATCAGAACTTCAAATGGGTCACGTTCGCTAATCGCTTTTGCCGCACGCGCGTCAGCATTGGTATCCACCTTGCTCACGATTTCGCTTAATGTCATACGGCCTTGACCAAATTCTTTGCCGTTTAAGAAAACAGCGGGCACACCCATGATGTTGCGTTCGTCAATTTCGTTTTGGAACAGCGCACCATCAATCGCCGTATGGCTGATGTTCGGATTCAATACCGCCATTAAATTCAGCGCCTGCACAACGTCAGGGCAGTTATGGCAAGATAATGAATAGTAAGTTTCAAAGTTAAAGTCGCCTTCCAGCCCTTTCACTTGATCCAACAATTCTTGCGCTTCTTTGGATGGATGACCACCCACTTGCAGGAGAGCCAGCACTAAAGAGGTAAATTCATGGCCTAATGGTGAGCCTGCAAAACGCACGCCAACATGAGTCCCTGGGTTGGTGATTAAAAATGAAGGTGTTCTTTGTGCGGCATCGCGCTCTTCACGCACAGTCACCTTGTCAGACAGCGACGCAATTTGTTCAAGTAATTGTTTTATTTCAATTGATTTTGCGCTGTCATCTAAATTCGAAACTAACTCTACGGGTTTAGTTAATCTTTCCAGATAGGCTTTTAATTGAGCCTGTAAATTATTATCGAGCATGTAATCCCCTTGGTCATAAAATCGGGTACATATACCCGTCGAATAGCCCGTTGCAGGCTTTTACTTAATTGTGTTTAGCGCCTGCAACGTGGCTTATTTTGCAATATTCTTATCGAGGGTTATCGATTAGATTTTGCCGACTAAATCTAATGATGGAGACAGTGTTGCTTCACCTTCTTTCCATTTAGCTGGGCAAACTTCACCTGGGTGGCTTGCAACGTATTGAGCAGCTTTAACTTTACGCAGTAAGTCAGCAGCGTCACGGCCAATGCCTTCCGCAGTGATTTCGATAGCTTGGATGATACCTTGTGGGTCAACAACGAATGTACCACGGTCAGCCAGACCTTCGTTTTCACGCATGTTTTCGAAGTTACGAGTCAGAGCACCTGTTGGGTCGCCGATCATCGCGTATTTGATTTTACCGATGGTTTCAGAGCTTTCGTGCCATGCTTTGTGAGTAAAGTGGGTGTCAGTCGATACAGAATAGATATCTACGCCCATTTTTTGGAATTCAGCGTAATGGTCAGCAATGTCGCCTAATTCAGTTGGGCAAACGAAAGTGAAGTCCGCTGGATAGAAGAAGAAAACGCTCCATTTACCCGCAACATCTTTCTCTGTTACTTCGATAAATTTACCGTCTTTAAAAGCTTGATTAGAAAAAGGTTTGATTTGAGTATTAATTAATGACATTTGATGTCCTCCTGTTTGGTTGACTATTAAGTTACTGTTTCGCAGAGACTTAATCCAATCAGTCGTTGCTATCGATTTGATAGGCAAAATCTAATCATTAATTAAAAATTGATAGGCATAGCATTTTATAGGTGCAACATTAGAACGCTTGCCGATAAAATCCGCAAGCGTTTTGTGAAAAATAACGCGATGTGATTTGATGCGATCTAATGCAATAAAAACTATGCCATCGTAGCGATGGTTTTGCGAAAGCGCATTAATGCGAAGCTGAAAAATACGCTACCAATGACCACTAAAATAACAAACTGTGGCCATACAATTTGGAATCCTGCACCACGATATAAAATAGCTTGTGCCAGGCTAACAAAGTGTGTTGTCGGCATGGTTAGCATGATGTCTTGCACCAATTGCGGCATGCTTTCACGGGCAGTCATCCCCCCTGAGAGCATGTTTAATGGTAATAACACTAAGATCATCAATAGACCAAATTGAGGCATTGAGCGCGCAATCGTCCCCATAAAAATACCAATCGATGTGGTGGCAAACAGGCTGAGTGCAACCCCACACATAAACAGTAGAATCGACCCTTCAATCGGTACTTGCAGCAAGGTTTTCACCACCAGCAATAGTGAGACTGCCGAGGCAATCAGTACCACTAATCCCATCGACCAAATCTTTGACATCATGATTTCAAAAGGCGTTAACGGCATCACCATTAAGTGCTCGACGGTACCATGCTCACGTTCCCGTATCAGCGCTGCACCAGTTAGAACAATCGATAACATTGTAATGTTGTTAATGATAGCCATCACCGAACCAAACCAAGACTGCGTTAAGTTTGGGTTGAACCGCATACGCACTTCCAGATCGACGGGTAAACGCCCTTGGCTACGGTATTTCGCCAGAAATTCGTTCACTTCTCCTAAGGTAATATTTTGGATATAGCTATTACCCAAAAAGGCCTGACTCATGCGTGTTGCATCGATATTAACTTGCAATTGAGGGTGACGCCCTGCAAGTACATCCCGTTGAAAGTTAGGGGGAATATCAATTGCAAATGTATAAGCGCCTCTGTCCAGTAAGCCATCTATTTCATTCGGCACAATATCCGCTGGCGGCAAGAAATACGGTTCATAGAAACTATTAATAATACGATTTGAAAGCTGGGATTTATCCTGATCAGCAATGGCTATCGGGGCATTATGCAGCGAGCCCGGCGTCACTGTTGCAGAGGAATAAATCGAGACAGTGAACGCAAACACAATCAGCGCCAGCATTGCCTTATCACGCCCTAAGCTTCGTAACTCTTTCACGCCCAAGTTAAAAATATTCTGTATTTTACGGAACATCCCTATGCCTCCTGCTTTTTCAGGAAATAAACACTCAAGCCAATCACAATCGGGATCGTGATGGCTAGCGGGATAAATGAGGCTTGTAAATCAAAGAAATTAAGCCCTTTAGAGAAGGTTCCCCGTGTAATGGTCAAAAAGTGGGATGTTGGGTAAATTTGCCCTACCCAGCGACCAATCCCTTCCAAGGAAGAAACAGGGTCAATCATGCCGGAAAATTGAGTTGCGGGGATCAAGGTAATAATTGAGGTTCCGAAAATGGCTGCAATTTGGCTTTTCATAAAGCAGGAAATCAGCAGCCCCATTCCGGTTGCAATGGTGATATATAAAAATGCAGCTAAGCTCAACGACAAGAAACTGCCTTTAAATTCCACACCAAAAACATAGACAGATAAAATGCAAAGTAAAACAAAGTTGAACATCCCTAAAACAATATAAGGCAGTTGTTTACCGAGCAGGAATTCTAATTTGGTGATCGGGGTGACATAAAGGTTAATAATTGAGCCCAACTCTTTTTCACGCACTACACTGAGCGCGCTGAGCATCGCAGGGATCATCATTAATAATAGAGGAATAACGGCGGGAACAATCGCCGGTAAGCTACGAACATCCGGGTTATAACGATAGCGTGTTTCGATATCAATAGCCGGAATTCCTGCAACACCTGCTGGCTGACGCGCCGCCATCGTGCTTAACCATGCTAAATGCATCGCTTGCACATATCCACGCACCGTTTCTGCTCGGTTTGGCATCGCGCCGTCTATCCACACCCCCAGTTTAACGTTATTGCCCTTGGCTATATCACGGGCAAAATTAGGCGGAATTTCTATGGCTACGGTTATTTTCCCACTGCGCATCCCTGATTCGAGCTGCTCATAATCCCGCAATGGAGGCTGTTCAATAAAGTAGCGAGAACCCGCCAAATTCAGGGTATAACCTTGGCTTAAGCCGGTTTGATCTCGGTCGAGTACAGCAAAACGTAGATTTTCCACGTCCATGCTGATCCCATATCCCATGATGAACATCAAAATCACCGTTCCTAATAACGCCAATGTGGAACGCACGGGATCGCGCCGTAACTCCATCCCTTCACGAATGCTATAACTAAATAAGCGTCGTAAACTGAAGCGTTTTTTGAGTGCTTCCGCCGCTTGCTCTTTCAGTTTTGCATCCACATGAAATTCAGGGGCAGTCTCTTTGCCTGTATCTTTATCGCCAACCGCATCCCGTAAGTAGGCAATAAACGTGGCTTCTAAAGTGTCTAACCCGCGCTTTTTAATCAGGTTTTCTGGCGTATCGCAATCCAGTACTTTGCCCGCATGCATCAATGAGATACGGTCGCAGCGTTCCGCTTCATTCATAAAGTGGGTGGAGATAAAAATAGTGACGCCGTCACGTCTTGAAAGGTCGACCATTAAGTTCCAGAACATATCCCGCGCGACGGGGTCAACCCCGGAAGTTGGTTCATCAAGGATCAGCATTTCCGGCTGGTGGATAACCGCCACAGCCAAAGAGAGGCGTTGGCGTATTCCTAGCGGCAGGTCATCAGGGAGTGTTTCTCGCACATCGTCCAAGTCAAAACGCTGGCACATTTCATCAATGCGCTGGTTAATTTTATCTTCGGGAATGTGGAATAGCTTGGCGTGTAATTCAAGGTTTTGCTGAACACTTAATTCGCTGTACAGGGAGAACGCTTGGGACATATACCCGACGCGCTTGCGGGTTTCAATGTCTTTTGGGTCAATCTCTTGCCCAAACAGCCACGCTTGCCCTTCGCTGGCTTGTAATAAGCCTGTTAACATTTTCATGGTGGTGGATTTACCGCACCCATTGGAACCTAAAAAGCCAAAAATCTCCCCCTTCGGAATTTTAAAGTTCACATGATCCACCGCCACAAAATTACCGAAACGCATGGTTAAGTCCTGAGCTTCGATAGCGATAACATCATCATCTCGTGTATCTCGAGGCGGGATCACCACTTTTTGGTGACCAGCGCGTTTTTCTTCAGGTAACAACGCGATAAAAGCAGCTTCAAGGTCATCACAACCCGTTTGGGCTTTTAATTCAGAAGCATGCCCAGTAGCCATCACCTTGCCGTCATCCATAGCCACCAACCAATCAAAACGCTCCGCTTCTTCCATATAGGCCGTGGCCACCAGCACGCTCATATTGGTTTGGCGTTCTCGAATACGGTCAATAAGATCCCAAAACTGCGCTCGAGATAAGGGATCAACCCCCGTTGTCGGTTCATCAAGAATCAATAAATCTGGGTCATGAATTAGCGCACAACATAACCCTAGCTTTTGCTTCATCCCGCCCGATAACTTCCCTGCAGGTCGGTCTTTAAAGGGGGCTAGCCCCGTACTTTCAAGAAGATCCTGAATGCGATACGCACGCTCTTCGTTGGATTGCCCAAATAATCTGCCGAAAAAATCCACGTTCTCGTACACGGAAAGCGTATGGTAAAGGTTTTTCCCTAATCCTTGAGGCATATAGGCAATTTTGGGGCAGACATTGCGACGATGGTCGCTGTTATGCATATCGCCATTGAGTACATTGACTTGCCCCTGCTGGATCACACGGGCGCCTGCAATCAGTGACATTAAGCTTGATTTGCCCACGCCATCGGGGCCAATCAACCCCACCATTTTTCGAGCAGGAATTGCGAGAGTGATGTCATCCAACGCACAGTTATCACCGTAATGTTGGCTGACATGCTGTAAATCAACAATCACATCATCCATCAATTTATCGGTCATTCTGGTAATCTCACCTCAAGATCGGTTGGCCATGCGGCTTGTGCATCTAAACGAACGTACGCTTTTCCAGGTAAACCTGTTTTGACATATTCAAGGTGTTTTTCCAGTAATTCAGGGGAAATACGCGCACGAACACGGAACATTAATTTCAAACGTTCATTTTGAGTTTCCACTGTTTTAGGCGTAAATTGTGCAACACTAGCAACGAATGAGGTTTTGGCTGGGATCACAATATTCGGGGCGGCATCGAGAATAATATGAACTTCACTTCCAAGAGCAACCTTACCAGCTTGTTCTGTTGGCAAGAAAAAGGTCATATACACATCACTTAAATCAACCATATTCAGCACGCGCCCACCCGCACCTAGAACTTCACCGGGCTCTGCAACTCGATATTGAATACGGCCATTACGTGGTGCTTTTAGAATACTGTCTTCTAAATCAGCCGTAATGCGTCTTTCTGTGGCCGTTGCAGCTTCTACGCGGTTTTTCGCTTGGACAATCCCCGCTTGTGCAGAGTCAATGGCAGCGGTGGATGCAGCAACTTGGGCCTTTGAAGCTTCAAGTGCAGCCTTCGAGCCTTGCATTTGTGCTGTATCATCATCCACTTGCTGTTGAGAGACCGCTTTAGTTTTAACCAAAACACGAGAACGATTTAACCGTTTTTGCGCGGCATCTAACTCAGCTTCACGTTGACGGACTACGGCTTGAGCCGCCAGTTTTTCACTTTTGCGCTGTACTAACCCTGATTCTGCCGTGGCAACCGCACTAATGGCTTGGCGTAACTGAGCTTGTACTTCATGAAGTTGTTCCTGTAAGGCGCGGGTATCCATACGGGCGAGTTCTTGCCCTTGTTGGACAAAATCCCCTTCTTTGACAAGGATGGTATCGATTCGTCCAGCTGTTTTAGTCGCAATATCTATCTCAGTGGCTTCAATTCTGCCATTACTTTGTGCGAACCCTTCAGGAAGACTACTCGAATTTTGGCTCCAGTAGTAATATCCGGCCGCCATAATTGCCAGAATCAAAATAAGATAAAACGATACTTTGCGCTTATTTATTTTCATACCATCCCTTCTCTATTCATTGAATAAATTAGTGAACCACAGTTGTTTTTGGTCGTTAATTAAATTAATTAGTCACATTACAAAACTGTTTTCTCTTGAAATAAATATCATCTACATTTTATTTTTTTATTATTTTTATAACAGACAAAGTCTATATAACAGCCATTTCATGAGGCTATCTTATTATTTATTATAACTTTATCAGAATTTGGCTTAGGTTAAGTCGCTATATATCACAAAAAAGTCATCCACTCGAAAAAAGGGATTGTTTCAAGTGTAGATAGGAATATAAAAAAGTAACAATAAAGCCAGCAACGTTATTTGCTGGCTTTGGTTTAGTAATGAAAATATTATTTAAGCGTTAATGTTTTTCTAGCAGTTAATATCGCTTTGCTAGCAAATTAATTGGCAAACTTCGCAATTGTTTCAGCATCCATACGATATCGTACCCATTCGTCTTGTGGTTGTGCTCCGATGCTTTGGTAAAAATCAATGGCTGGCTGATTCCAATCTAATACGCTCCACTCTAAGCGCTGGCACTGACGTTCAAAAGCCAATTTGGCAATGTGCTTGAGGAGTTTTTTCCCTGCCCCCGCCCCACGGCACTCAGGTGAAACGTACAAATCTTCTAAATAAATCCCATTATTGCCTAACCATGTTGAATAACTGGTAAAAAATACGGCATAACCCGCCGGTTTACCGTCAACGTAACACAGTAACGCTTCGGTTTTGGAATCTGGTGCGAACAATGAGTTTTCAATATCAGCAACACTGGCTTTTACTTCATGACGCGCTTTTTCATAGACGGCTAACTCAATAATCATCTCTAAAATCAACGGGGCATCTTCACGGGTTGCCGTTCTAATTTGTATATCCATTATTATCTCTCTTGTTGTTTGAGGCTCAATTTTAACCATCGATGGCGCTAAACCCTAACACTCAGCAGTTTTATTCATCAACGCAACGCCATTATAAGAATGATTTATAACCAATGATTCATAGCAATGATCCACAACAACAGATAAACAAAATGAATGGCTGCTATTGCTCTAAAATCCTTCTCTTTGCTATCATCCCCGCATTGTTCAACCGAAATATTGAAAATAAAAAAGGAGGCTAATCTTATGCTGTTGTGTGATCTTATTGAATACTCACACTTCTTTGGTAATCGCCAGAGCTCAGGCTTTCACAGTGTTACACTGCGATAACCCTGCCTGAGCAAAGCAGCTAAAGAGTCTTTTCTCAGCTTACTGGGTTGTCGTATCGACGATACCCGGCGTTTTTACGCCTAGAATTTGAGTAAGCTATGAGCACATTATTATCTGTAAAATCATTAAACTACGATACATCCACCACCTCATTACTGTCTGATATCAGCTTCACTTTACTGCAAGGTGACCGTATTGGTCTGATTGGCCACAATGGTAGCGGCAAAAGTACCTTATTAAAGCTGTTAACTTCCCAGTTATCACCAAATAGCGGGCAAATTACCTATGCTAATCATTGTGTTACGGCATATATCGAGCAGCATCTTCCTGCGGAAGTCGCCCCGTTAACCTTGATAAATGCGCTACTGCAAAAACTGCCTACACAAGAACATCTTTCCGAACGTTGGCGAGCAGAAGTGCTATTAACGGAATTGGGATTTGCACCTCATCAGTGGGAGCAATCAGCAAATGCCATTAGTGGGGGTCAGCATACGCGTTTACTGTTAGGACGCGCGTTAATCAGCCAGCCTGATTTATTGTTGTTAGATGAACCGAGTAACCATCTGGATTTACCTACCCTTATTTGGTTAGGGAATTTCCTTCAAAGCTGGAAAGGTAGCTTTGTGTTGGTTTCTCATGACCAATCCTTGTTGGATAAGGTGACAAACAGTACGTGGATTTTACGAGATAAAACTCTGCATTTTTATCGGCTTCCATGCAGCCAAGCACGCCAAGCATTAGCAGAAACCGACCGCGCCGATGAGCATCGCTTTAACGCCGAGCAAAAGGAAATTGACCGTATTGCTTCAAGTGCCAAGCGGTTAGCCATTTGGGGTAAAGTTTATGATAATGAAGGGCTTGCCCGAAAAGCGAAGCAGATGGAAAAGCAAATAGATCGTTTAAAAGAGGATCAAACAGACCTCACTGAAGGCTATCAATGGCAATTGTTGCTGAACGGCAAAGCGATTCCTGCCGATCGAGTGCTTGAGTTGGATAATACTCAAGTCACCACGCCGGACGGACAATTTCTGTTTTCAGTCCCCTTTTCGCAAGTGAAAAGCGGTGACCGAATTGCCATTATGGGCGCCAATGGTTGCGGAAAATCCACGTTATTGCGTTTGATTTGGCAGCAATACCTCGCGGATTTGCGTTATGAAACTCAGTTAAAGTTTCACCCAACGATTTCAGTGGGTTATTACGATCAGCAGTTAGAACAATTGAATGATCACGATAGTTTAATCGATGCATTGCGGCATTTTGCCCCTCTCACCGATGAACAACGAAAAATGGCGCTGATCAGTGCAGGTTTTGTCTATTCTCGCCATCAGCAAAAAGTGGCAACGTTAAGTGGTGGCGAACGCGCGCGTTTGTTATTTATTGGGCTCAGTTTGGCGCAATACGCGTTAATTTTGCTGGATGAACCAACAAACCACCTTGACCTTGAAGGTAAGGAAGCATTGAGTGAGCAAATATCCCAATTCGAAGGGGCGCTATTGGTGGTTAGCCATGATAAATGGTTAATTGAGAATAGTTGCCAGCGTTATTGGTATATTCACAATAATCGCTTGGAGGAGTATCTGAGTCTTGAGGAAATTTACCTAAAGATAGAGAGCCAATCAGCCTTATCAGAGGACGAATTAGAAAAGAATCAGACCCGTTTGATTTCTGAAAATATACCCGAGGCCATTGCTCATTCTCATGAAGATGACCTTCTTGAACAACTGTTGGAATTGGAGGAAAAGTTGGCAGCCGATAAACAACGTAAAGTTGCACATCAGAAGCCTTTACTTCAGCAGCAGTGGATTGAGGAAATGAAGCGAATTCAAACTATGCTCGAGATCTAAAATAATAAAGCCCCTAGCTGCCAACGCGCACTAGGGGCTTTTTCATTACTTCAATGACAAAATAATACCGTGACAAAATAATTATTAATAAAGTAACGCAAATCTTTATCGGTGAAATGGAGACCAATCACCCTATTTACTCTCATTTTATGAATAACTGTTTTGCCACTCTGTGTTACATGAAACTCAACTTAATATTTCTGTTTTTTTGCTCGCTTAAAGTATGACATCGGCACACTTGGGCAAACTACCTCTTTAAATTTCACCTTACTCTTCGGCGCAGAATCTGCCGGTTTTTCTTTTGGCTCAATTTGCTTATTTTCTTCCGGCTGCATCACTTGTTCTGGCTGCATCACTTGTTCTGGCTGCATCACTTGTTCTGGCTGCATGGTTTCTTTCATATGAATTTGCTCTTTAACTTGGATAATATGACGGGTTTTTGCCATGTTATTTTCCTTCTACTACGTTCTCTTCTGAAATTAATAGCGCCGCATTCACTTGTTCAATGCGCTTCACAGCTTGATTGATAATGTTGACCACTTGGGCGGATTCTTGTTTCGATAACTGTTGTAAAACAATTTTGTGTCTGAGTAATGACTTGAATTTATCAACCGCTAACTCAATTTCATTGGCAAATTGATTTCCGGCTTTCAGTTCTTGTGCATAATTTAGCTTCATTTTCACTTCAGCAAGAATTTCTGCCTTTAATAGTAAAAAACAGCGACCTTCCGGCGTAATGGCAAAGCATTTACGCCCTTTGCCTGTTTCTTTACTGGTTGAAATAAAACCCACCTCTTCCAACAATGTCAGTGTCGGATAAATCACGCCAGGGCTTGGACAATAAAATCCAGCCGTTCCTTCACTAATTTTTTTTATCAGTTCATAACCATAATTCGCACCATCTACGAGTAAATGCAAAATATAAATACGCAGTTGTTTTGGATTAAACATGCGCCGAACACTTTTACCCTCGCATAGACATGTATAGAGGGTTTTGGGATTGTCCATTTGATCTCTCAGTGAATGTGCAAAAATTAAAAACCGATATATCTAATATCATAATCGGTTTTCTGAATAATGCCAGAATTAGATATATCTGTTTTTATCATTACGTGCTAATGATAACCATTATCATTATGATAACGAAAAAATTGGCGTCTTCGCGTACAAAAAGTGTTTTTAGTGATCTTCGTAAATGAAAAAAGCCAGTTCTGCGAGAGAACTGGCTTTCTAAATCAAAACAATAACTCGTTAGTGTTAGCCAATATCAGGCAGAACTTTGAAAACAATACCGAGCTGGATACCAATAACCGCAATACCACACAGGAATACAATCAATAATGCAGGCTTGCCACCGAGTACTTGATACTTACGAGGGTTAACATCTCGTGATTTCAGAGCCATCGCACTTGGCAGTAATAACGCTAAGATAGACAGCGCTATTGCCGCATAGCCTAATGCCATCACGAAGCCTTTCGGATAAAACAAGGCAAAAACCAGCGGTGGTAAAAAGGTAATTAACCCCGTTTGAATACGCCCTGAAGCGTTATCCTGGCGCTTAAACAAGTCTGCTAAGAAGTCAAACAAGCCTAACGCAACCCCAAGGAATGATGTGGCTAATGCTAAGCTCATAAACATTTGAGCGACGAGTTCAGTTTTACCTGACTGCGCAACTGCTTTAATGGCTTCAAGCAATCCATTTAACCCTGAGTTTTCAGCTAAAATCCCCACAAAGGTACTTGTACCAATGCTGCCCAGCGTAGCGATTTGCCATAAAATATAGGCAACTAACGGAATCGCACTTCCTAAGATAAAGATAATTCGCAGTTTTTTGACATCACCGCCCATATATTTCACGACACTTGGTACACTTCCGTGGAAACCAAATGATGTAAAGAAGACAGGGATAGCTGCGAGGATCAGGATTTTTTCTGTTGGTGAAGAGAGCAAGTTCACTTGTTCAACATGCGGGAACATCATCGCAAGAATGATCACTAAAAACACAATCTTGGCAGTAAATAAGATGCGGTTAATAAAATCGACGGACGAGGTACCAAAGCAAACCACCCCACCACCGATAATGGTAAAGATGACAATCCCCATCCAATCTGCCATTTCAATGGCAAAACTGCCTTTCAGGTTTGAAGTAATAATTTGCCCTGCGCCTGTCACATACGCGGCGGTTAAGGCATACATTAAAAACATCATACTGAAACCAGTAATGAACTTCCCACCAGAGCCTAAATAGCGCTGAGCAACACTACCTATCCCCGTTTCATGAGATTCATGTTGGTAAACCTCAACCAACAATAATGCGGTGTAGCACATTAGCGCCCACAACCCAAACAACATCACTAAACTCACTGAAAACCCGTTACTTCCCGCTGCAATTGGCATCGCCAACATTCCAGCGCCGATCGTAGTACCTGCAACAATAAAAACACTACCAAGTGTGCGATTTTTCATATTGAGATCCTAACAAAATTAATTAAACACTAACTTTTTGAATGGAATGATTACGTTTATTTTCTTCATCAATGAGCTGTTGTAGTTTGTCTTCAAAGATGTTTCTTAATTCATTCCAGTAGCTTTCGAAGTGCTGTTTATCACGCAGGCAATGGGTCATAATTGCGGCCCTTAATACATAAATTGAGTGGACTTTATGCCATTCCTCTTCCTTGAAATTCGCCTCTAGACACAGATTCTGAGGATTATCACCGTATTCTTCATGGGTTAGTGATGTAGACGAGGTTAAAAAGTCATTTGCATAAGTACGTCCTGCCGCATAAGAGCAAAGTTCATACAAACGTTTATTTAACTGGTTTTGCTTCTCTAATGAGGTATTGCCCGTCTCCCTGAACATAAAGTTGATCATGTGGAAATCCGGTGCAGGCATCGCCGCCAACGTAAACTCACGCCCATCAATGGTAAACGGCTCGCTGGCATTGATTTTCTCAATCATCCAATTAGCGGTTGTCACCCCTGCTGCGATGACTTTGCCATACCCCAATAAGTTCAGCGGAACTAACCGATGTGCAGCCCATACTGCCGCTGCCGTCGCACCTGCTTTTGAGCCTTCCATAATCGATGAACCCAGTAATACATTCTGTTGTTTATCGGTTTTACGGCTACTTTCTTTCACTTCTTCAAACACATAGGCTGCATGATAGGAAATCAAATCGACAATGCGTTTGTCCTTCATGCAAATCGCCCCAGCTGCATAAGGGATAAAACCGACTTTATGCGGATCGACTGTAATGGAATCAGCTTGGTTTAAAGCGCGGAAGCTTTGATAAACATCGGGCTTTGGCCAAACGATATCTGACGGGAAAACACCTTCGTTATGGTAACGTTCAATAAGTGCATCATATTCAAGGAATTGATTGTTTTCATCACGGAACATCGCACAGGCATAACCTGCATACGCAGCATCAATATGCACATAGAATGAAACGCCAAAGCGTTGTTCACATTCTTCGCGTAATTTGATGACTTCAGCGACGTTATCAATAGCACCTGTTTCAGTGGTCCCGACAACAGCCACCACTGCAAGAATAGGCTCGCCCTTTTCAATCAGTGAGAAAACAATGTCACGCATTTGCGAAACATCCGTGCGATAACGTTTATCCACGGGAAGTTGAACAATATTTTGCTGCCCTAACCCTAAGATATCCATCGCTTTCATCCACGAATAATGCTTGGATTGCGGCACTAATAATTTACCGAGTTTACCTTGTTCAACACCAGTTCCTCGGCAAGTCAGATTACGGATCTCTTCAAACAATCCTTGCTTTTTCAACTCATCAATCAGATCCAGTACATCACTAGTTCGCATATTCAGTAATGCGGTCTCTGAAATATCCGTTAAAAGTTGTTTGGCTTGAGGATGGGATGCCATGGCTAAAGGTAAGGTTTTAATGTTTCTCGCGACCCATAACCCTTCATAGTTAGCCACTGTGCCACCAGAGGTAATGTGCCCCCAAGATTTTTGTACGTCATACCCAAACATACCGCATAAATCTAACCCCGCTTCGATTTCTAATACCGTCGTCGTTGGCGAAGATTCTTGTGCGCAGTTATTTGGGTTGTACATCATTGCCATGACATACGCGAGATTGGAGATCATCAGCGTATCCGCGTTCATATGCCCCATGTAACGCGGTGAAAACCAAGGCACTGACGTAGTTTTCAACTTCGAGGAAAGCTGATTAAGGATACCTTCAGTGCGATATAACGTATCCCGATATTCCGGTGCATATCTATCGACGGTAGTAATTAAATCGGGATCTTCGGGATGATAACCAGAACGCCAATGCATATGCTCAGTCACTGCGTATTCCATCATTTCTCTAAAAAATACCGCATTTTCAGATTTAGGTCCGAGGAACAATGCATCGACGTTCATGTTTTTATTTTTAAAATTATTCATTATCACTACACCTTCAAACTACAGCTGGCTGGCACCAGCTGCATTAAGTTACTCAACTTATTATCATTGGAAAGTGCAATAACGGGGGGATGTCTGTGTCGAATGACAACTTGTTAATGATATGACTAGACTTATATCCTTAACCTATATTCAGTAGTAGACAAGCCGTTAATGAGCCAACTTGCCTATAGATATAATTCATCTTCATTAAAACATTAACAAACTCATCTTAATTTTGTTCGGATTTGTGGACAGACACAAAAATTCAAAAATTAATTATCTGTAAAGAGATATTTACGCTTAAAAGACTTGATAATGTAAATTATTTGTTATAAATAGAAAATAATAACATACGTAATTATTATCTAATAATATAAACATTAAAAAATAGTTAATTCGTAGCTAACTGTTTACTAAAATAATTTTACCAATCAAATCCCCTGATTCCATATGGTGATGTGCGCTTTCCACCTGACACAATGTGTATATTTTGTTAATAATTGGCTTTATCTTACCGCTCTGTAGCATTCCCCAAACTTGCTGATGCAGCTCTTTAGCGATTTGCGCTTTCTCTTCATTACTTCGAGAGCGCATTGTTGATCCTGTATGAATTAAACGTTTTACCATCAATGGCATCATGTTCAGCTGAGTTGGGTTTCCTTTCATCATGCCAATTTGGATGATCCGTCCAAATTTTGCGGCTACCACGTAATTTTTGCTGACATAATCACCGCCAATAATATCAACGACCATATTCACACCATGATGATTTGTATATTCCTGAGTGACTTTCACAAAATCGTCTGTTCGGTAATTAATCACACAATCCGCACCGAGTGATTTCGCTGCTATCGCTTTATCTTCTGAGCCAACCGTCGTTATCACCTTGGCACCAAATGCTTTTGCGAGCTGGATAGCAGTACTACCAATACCCGAGGTACCACCATGAATAAGTACTGTATCCCCTTGTTTCAACTGCCCAATCTGGAACATATTCGCCCAAACAGTAAAAAAGTTCTCTGGGATAGCCGCCCCTTCTTCAAAGGATAAATTTCCTAATGACAAAGCGATATCTTGGTGCACTAGGCAGTACTCGGCGTAACCACCACCTGCCACAAGCGCACAAATACGGTCACCTATCGTCCATTGCGTCACATCATCGGCTTTAGCAACAACGGTACCCGATACCTCAAGTCCCATGATTGGCGATGCATCTGGCGGTGGTGGGTATGATCCTTTACGTTGAAAAATATCAGGGCGGTTAACACCTGCCGCTTCTACTTTAACGATTAAATGGCCAGGAAGGAGTTTAGGGAGCGGAATCTCTATTAGCTGCAGTTCATCCGAAACACTTGGATCAATAATGTCGACAGCTGTCATTAATGGGGGCAACGACATCAAATTGTTACTCATTATGACCTCTTTTTATAGGTTAATAGGAAAAAATGATATTTTTCTGTTTATTCTTGTGTTAATTTAATGCTAATAAACTATGTAAAATAAAACATGTTTTTACTATGTTTTTTATCCCTCTTTTTATATATTAAATTTATGTATTTAATATAGGTCAAATTATGCAATTGCTAATATCCTGTAAATTAGCATGATCTGCTGAATCTATTAGATTAGTAAATTTAGCATTCTTTGCTTTTTTATTTAATAACTCGTTTCTGTCTTATATAGCCCTTACCTGTTCAATTATCTTATGCTAAAATTGACTCATATCAATAATTTTAACCTGATTGAGCATTTAATATGATCCCAGAAAAAAGAGTTGTTCGTCGCATCCAGTCTGGTGGTTGTGCTATTCATTGCCAGGATTGCAGTATTAGTCAGTTGTGCATTCCTTTTACACTGAATGAACACGAACTGGATCAACTCGATAATATTATCGAACGTAAAAAACCTATTCAAAAAGGCCAAGCTTTATTTAAAGCAGGCGATGAATTACGTTCTTTATACGCTATTCGCTCTGGCACAATTAAAAGCTACACGATTACTGAAGAAGGCGATGAGCAAATCACAGGTTTCCACTTAGCGGGCGACCTCGTTGGTTTTGATGCCATTATTCATACACAGCACCCAAGTTTTGCTCAAGCGCTAGAAACTTCAATGGTTTGTGAAATTCCATTTGAAACGCTAGACGATTTATCTGGCAAAATGCCTAACCTGCGCCAACAAATTATGCGCCTGATGAGCGGTGAAATTAAAGGGGACCAAGAAATGATCCTCTTATTATCTAAGAAAAATGCGGAAGAGCGTTTAGCTGCATTTATTCTTAATCTATCTCATCGTTTTGCTGAGCGTGGTTTCTCACCAAGAGAATTCAGACTCACCATGACTCGTGGTGATATTGGTAATTACCTTGGCTTAACCGTTGAGACAATTAGCCGTCTGTTAGGTCGCTTCCAAAAAAGCGGTATGCTCAGCGTTAAAGGTAAATATATTACCATCGACGATATGGCAAAACTAACTGATATCGCTGGTAAAGTATCCCCCGTTTCTTGCTAATATTCCTATAAACGGGTCACAAACTTTGTGATCCGTTGTTACTTTTTAATCACATTTCTTGCGTATTTATCCCCAATAACATAGTTTAGAGTGATGGAACTATCCGTTTATTGAGAGGATGTCAGCATGGCTAACTATAAAAATCTTTTAGTTGCAATCGACCCAAATCAGGATGATCAACCGGCATTAAGGCGTGCAGTTTATATCGTACAGCGTAATGGCGGACGGATAAAAGCCTTCCTGCCTATCTATGACCTATCTTATGACATGACTACCCTGCTTTCTCCTGAGGAACGCAATGCAATGCGCAAAGGAGTGATCAGCCAAAAAGCCGCGTGGATCAAGCAACAAGCCCATTTTTATTTAGAAGCGGGTATTGAGATAGAAATTAAAGTCATTTGGCACAACAAGCCTTATGAAGCCATCATTCAGGAAGTAATTAGCGGTCAACATGACCTACTACTGAAAATGGCGCACCAAACTGACAACTTAGAGTCCATCATTTTTACCCCACTAGACTGGCATTTATTAAGAAAATGCCCGTGCCCTGTTTGGATGGTGAAAGATAAAGTTTGGCCAGATCACGGCTCCGTAGTGGTTGCGGTGAATCTTTCTAATGAAGAATCTTACCATGATGACCTAAATATCAAGTTGGTTGAGAAAACCCAAGATCTCGCACGAAGGATCATTAAAGAGCAGGAAATTCATTTAGTCAGCGCTTACCCAATTGCACCAATGAACATTGCCATTGAACTGCCTGATTTTGACCCAAGCTTGTATAACAATGCCCTACGCGGCCAGCATCTGATAGCCATGAAGAGCCTACGGCAAAAGTTTGCAATTGATGAGAAATACACCCATGTTCGTGAAGGGCTACCTGAAAAAATCATTCCTGACATGTGTGAGGAACTACATGCGGGTGTCGTGGTTCTCGGCATATTAGGTCGTACTGGGCTTTCTGCTGCGTTCTTAGGAAATACGGCGGAACATGTTATTGATAAGCTAAAATGCGATTTATTAGCGATTAAACCTGATGGCTTTGTATGCCCTATTAGTGCCGCGGATGATTAATTAAATTGGCGATAACTATCAAGTTTAGAAGCTCATAAATGGGTATATTTGTGAGCTTTTTACCATTATCTTCTTAGTGGTCATTCACAATTACTCATAATTCGATTAATAATAAAAAAGAAAATATTCAGATATAAAAACGCCCTGAATTCAGGGCGTTTTATTTTATATCGTCAATGATAAGTAATTACAGCGCTTTTAAAATTGCATCCACGCTGGCTTTCGCATCACCAAATAACATTTGAGTGTTTTCTTTAAAGAACAGTGGGTTTTGTACCCCTGCATACCCTGTATTCATTGAGCGTTTAAACACAACGACATTATTCGCTTTCCAAACTTCTAACACAGGCATACCCGCAATTGGGCTGTTTGGATCTTCTTGCGCCGCTGGATTCACGGTATCATTCGCACCGATAACCAGCACCGTATCTGTTTCGGCGAAATCATCATTGATTTCATCCATTTCTAATACGATGTCATAAGGAACTTTCGCTTCTGCTAACAGTACGTTCATGTGCCCCGGTAAGCGCCCTGCAACTGGGTGAATACCGAAGCGAACATTGATGCCACGTTCACGCAGTTTTGCCGTAATATCATGCACCGGATACTGCGCTTGAGCCACCGCCAAACCATAGCCTGGAGTGATGATCACTGAGGTTGAGTTTTTCAACATTTCAGCGACTTCTTCTGCTGTGGTTTCGCGGTATTCGCCCATCTCTTCTTCAGAGCCAGTTGATGAACCATCAGTACCAAACCCGCCAGCAATAACACTGATAAACGAACGGTTCATCGCTTTACACATAATATAAGAAAGGATAGCACCCGATGAACCAACTAAAGCCCCTGTTACGATCAGTAAGTCATTACTGAGCATAAAACCTGCCGCTGCCGCTGCCCATCCTGAATATGAGTTCAGCATGGAAACCACCACTGGCATATCTGCACCGCCGATAGAGGCAACTAAATGCCAACCGAAGGCTAATGCAATCGCAGTCATGATTAGCATCACGAAAACTTGCAGGCCAACGCTGTCAGTTTTAACGAAAATAACCAGCAAAATAAATGAAACGACTAAGGCCGCAAGGTTTAATTTATGGCGATTTGGTAACATCATCGGCTTAGATGACATTTTTCCTGACAGTTTGCCATAAGCCACAATTGAGCCTGTAAACGTGACCGCACCGATAAAAATACCCAAGAAAACTTCCGTTAAATGAATATTTTCCATCACGCTGCTGGCGTGACCTTCACTTGCAATAAAGCTGTTGAAGCCCACAAGTACCGCTGCTAAACCCACAAAACTGTGCAAAATAGCAACCAGCTCAGGCATTTCGGTCATTTCAACTTTTTTGGCTAAACGAATACCAATCACGGCACCGATCACCATTGCCACAATCATCCAACCCACATTGGCGCTATGAGGCCCCAAAATGGTGGCAATCAGGGCAATCCCCATACCGATAATGCCGTATGTGTTCCCGCGTTGAGAACTTTCATGGCGAGATAGCCCCGCGAGGCTGAAAATAAATAGGATAGCAGCAACGATGTAGGCTGCTGTCACAACTCCACTTGACAACATAAGTTACCCCTTATCCCTTACGAAACATTTTTAACATGCGTTGAGTTACTGTGAACCCACCGAAAATATTGATGCTTGCGATCAAGATCGCAATAAAGGATAAGAAACTTACCCAGCCACCACTGCCAATTTGCAGCAATGCACCAACAACAATAATCCCTGAGATGGCGTTAGTGACCGACATCAACGGGGTATGCAGCGCATGGGTGACGTTCCACACCACGTAGTATCCCACCACACAAGCCAGCGCAAAGACGGTAAAGTGCGATAAAAACTCAGCTGGAGCTGAGTTGGCGAACCATCCAAACAGGATGATAGCCAGTGCCATCAGTGCCATCTTGGTTACCGGTGACATTTTTTTCTCTGGCGTTTTCACCTTTTCAACGGCTTTCGGCTTCGCTTGTGGCTGAGCTGAAACTTGAATTGGCGGTGCTGGCCAAGTAATTTCACCTTGCTTGATAACAGTAACGCCGCGAATGACTAAATCATCAAAATCAATCGTGATTTCGCCATCTTTTTCTTTGCACAACAGCTTCATCAAGTTAACAAGGTTGGTCCCATATAGCTGAGACGATTGCGTTGGTAAACGGCTTGGTAAATCGGTGTAACCAATGATTTTGACACCATTCTCAGTGACAACTAATTTATCCGCTTGAGTCAACTCGCAGTTACCACCCGTTTGTGCGGCAAGGTCAACCACCACACTGCCCGGCTTCATTGATTCGACCATCTCTTTGGTGATCAATTTCGGTGCTGGTTTACCCGGAATAAGCGCTGTCGTTACAATAATATCCACGTCTTTTGCTTGCGCAGCAAATAGCGCCATTTCTGCCTTAATAAAGGCTTCAGACATCACTTTCGCGTAACCATCACCGCTACCTGCATCCTCTTTAAAATCCAATTCGAGGAACTCGGCACCCATACTTTGAACTTGCTCTTTCACTTCTGGGCGGGTATCAAATGCTCGAACAATCGCGCCTAAGCTACCTGCCGCACCGATCGCAGCCAGGCCCGCCACACCCGCACCGATGATCATCACTTTTGCTGGCGGTACTTTACCTGCAGCAGTAATTTGACCGGTGAAGAATCGCCCAAATTCATGAGCTGCTTCCACAATCGCGCGGTAACCGGCGATATTTGCCATTGAACTTAATGCATCGAGTGATTGTGCCCGAGAAATACGCGGCACTGCATCCATTGCCATTACGTTGATATTACGGGCTTTTAGTGCCTCCATTAACTCAGGATTCTGCGCCGGCCAAATAAAGCTGACTAAAGTCGCCCCTTCTTTTAATAAAGGTATTTCGTCCGACAATGGTGCATTCACTTTAAACACAATATCTGCAGAAAATGCGCTCTCACGGTCGACAATTTCTGCACCAGCTTGCTCATAAGCTGCATCATCAAAACTTGCTAAATGTCCCGCATTTTGCTCGACACACACCGAAAAACCCAATTTTAACAATTGGGTAATTGTTGATGGTGTCGCGGCAACACGCGCTTCATTGGCAAGTCGTTCTCTTGGTATACCAATTCGCATAATATTCCCTTTTCAAAGCTCGAAGTAATCTATGTTGTAGGTTATTCGCCAAAAAAATGACTGCCTTATCAAAAGGAAAAGTCCTATTTTGTCGTTGAACAGCTGTAAAATGTCCTAATAACCTACTGAAATTAGCCTTATTGATCCATAATTGATCACGATTCTAAGACAGTAAATGGAATTCACCGTGGAAATCTTAGTTTTAGGTCAATAAAATACTGGATACTTTAAAAAAACTGGTAAATTTGACTAGTCAATCATTATTTGTGTCTTATTAAAATAAAATAGTGCGACAACATGGGCAGTTACGTGTAATAATCACCGCCATGTGTTACCACTATTTATTCAGCATGTTTATAATAAATTGCGCAAGGCGGAAGGATTTTGTATGAAGCTGAAAACTACGGTCATCGCAGCCGCGGTGCTATCATTAACTAGTATAACCGCTACACAGGCGGCTGTTGAATTAACGCCAAAACAGGCTACTGAATTACAACCTTATGAGCGTATAACCGTCACTGGGCGTTTTAATGCTATCTATGAAGCATCCGATGCAGTTTCCCGTAGGGCTGATAAGATGGGGGCTTATGCCTTTTACATTCAAAGCCTTGATGATATAGGTGACAGTGGCAACATGCGTGTTGTTGCTGATGTGTACGCAAAAGATGCATCAAAACGTGAAGAATCTGCTCGCCGAGTTTTCGGTGGCGTTGAAGAAATGTCTAAAGCGGACGCAAAAGTGTATCAGCCTTTTGATGCTGTCACAGTAAGTGGTTTCTACCCATCTGAACCTGACTTATACGAAGCAATTGCGAAAAAAGCCAAAGAAAAAGATGCAGCCTCATTTTATGTGGTTCGTAACGTAGCCATGAATGACGGTGGTAATACTTTAGCAACCGCATATATCTATAAGAAAGATGCACCTAAGCGCCAAATTCAAAAAGAAGAAGCGGTTGTTCCTGCTGATTCAGAAGCGGGTCGTGCGCTGTTAGCGCAAGGTGGTGAAGCTGCTGATAAAGTTCTGATCCCGGGCGTTGCAAGTTCTGAAGAACCAACCGAAGCTGTTGGCCGTTTCTTCGAAACTTCCTCAAGTCAACCAGGTCGTACTAGCGTGACATTACCAAGTGGCTATGTTATTGAAGAAGTGAACAAAACAGCCGCAGCCATGATGGTTCCATTTGATTCTATTACCTTCTCCGGTTATTACACCAATACCCCTGAAGTTCGTTATCAAATCGCCAAGCGTGCAGAAGCTAAAGGTGCAAAATACTACCATATCACTCGTGAATGGCAGTCGAATGGTGGCAGCGTCACCATCAGTGCAGACCTGTTCAAATAATTAGATAGCTCTGTTTTGTTATGAAAGCCAGCTTAAATATCAAGCTGGCTTTTTTTGTTTGCGCTGCCATACTTTTTTATAACCTCGAGTGAGCAGTTTATAAAATGTGTGCCTATTTGCCATAAACAACGAAAGTGAATAAAACATCTTGTTCTGTGCATATTTTCCCATTGCATCTGTCGCATTTCATTCGTAGAATCCACACTCTAATTTAGCAGGCGATCCAACTGGATTTAAAAGCTGTGACAGTGAATCCATTTATAGCATTGCTATCTTAACGTGATTTTAACTTTTGATTGCACAACAACCAGGATATACATTGAAAAATACATTAAGCCTTACTGCACTCACCGCGCTAGTTCTTAGCTCAATGGTTGGTGCTGGTGTATTTAGCCTTCCGCAGAATATGGCTGAAGTGGCAAGCCCATTAGCATTAATTATCGGCTGGTCCATCACGGGCGTCGGGATCTTATTTCTTGCATTCTCTCTTTTATTCCTTTCCAGAATTCGTCCTGATCTGGATGGTGGAATATTTACTTATGCAAAAGTAGGATTCGGTGAGTTTATTGGTTTTTGCTCTGCATGGGGCTATTGGTTGTGTGCTGTTGTCGCCAACGTTTCTTATTTAGTCATTGTTTTTGCTGCGATCAGCTTCTTTACTGACACGCCGGATAACATTGTGTTTGGCGATGGAAATACTTGGCAAGCTCTAATCGGTGAATCTATCTTACTGTGGGTTGTGCATTATTTAGTTCTTCGCGGTGTGCAAACAGCTGCGGGGATCAACAAGCTCGCCACGATGGCTAAATTAGTCCCTCTTGGGTTATTTATCGTACTCGCATTCTTTGCCTTCAAGCTCGATATTTTTGATGCCGATTTTAGCGGCATTGACCTTGGTATTCCCGTTTGGGAGCAAGTTAAAGACACCATGCTGATTACTTTGTGGGTCTTTATTGGTATTGAAGGTGCTGTCGTCGTCTCCGCTCGCGCGAAAAACCGCCGAGATGTCGGTCTAGCCACTATTTTTGCGGTAAGCTCCGCATTAATTATCTACATTCTTGTCACGCTTTTATCACTTGGGATCATGCCTCGAGCCGATCTGGCTGAGATTAAAAACCCGTCGATGGCAACATTAATGGTTTCTTTAATTGGCTCTAGTGGTGACATCATTATTGCAGCTGGTTTGATTATCTCTGTTTGTGGTGCCTATTTGAGCTGGACAATTATGGCGGCTGAAGTTCCGTATATTGCCGCACAATACCAATCATTCCCTAAAATTTTCAATAAATTAAATAAGAATGATGCGCCATCTTCTTCGTTATGGTTCACCAATGGTGCAGTTCAATTATCTTTAGTGCTGATTTGGTTAAGTGGCAGTAATTACAATACCCTGCTAACTATCGCTTCAGAGATGATTTTGGTTCCTTACTTTTTAGTCGGTGCCTTCTTAGTAAAAGTTGCTTATCAACGCCATAGCAAAGCCCTGCTCGCGGTTGGTTTTGTTGCCGCTGTCTATGGATTATGGCTATTGTACGCGTCAGGATTGATTAACTTGATGCTCTCTGTGGTACTTTATGCACCAGGGATCATTATTTTTCTGTATGCTCGTTCACAACAAACAGCAAAAGCGCCATTGAAGTTAATTGAGAAAATTTTAGCATTTGGGATTGCGATAGCCTCAGTACCAGCTTTATATTCCCTGTTAGCGTAATCCACTCTTTATTAATGAGCTAAATTTAACCCATTGAATTTAGCTCGTTTTTTATTATCTTTATTTCCCCCTGCTCAACCCCCACGTTTTTTACAATTTTCATTCTTTTTTGTGATGTAGTTTTTGAATGACTATTCACCAATAAGGAAACTCAAATGCACGTAACCTCACTGCGTACAGTCACATTTGCTGATTTCCCTGCTTTCATTCAATTATCGTCAGAAACGGCACATTCAATGGCACAAAATATAGCCACTGTAACCCAATCATTCCCTACTCAGCCACCAAGTCCCTTTCAGCAAAAATTACCTCAAATTAAAGCGCAAGATCGTATCGAAGGCTCTCAATTTAAATTAGCAACTCAGCAGCAAATAGAACAAGCTATTGAGCGATAAATCCCAAACAGCGCTAGCTTGCTAAATATATTGCGATATATTGCGGACAACTCAGTTGCTAATGCAGAAATAGTACAAATTCATTAGTATGTTGTAACTAAAAAAGAGTTAAATATAAGTAGTAAAGCTTACCCGCAATCAATCTCACAAAAAAAATACGCGAGTGGTACAGTTGCCACATCGCGCATTAATTATCTTATTAGCCAATAAATTATCATCAGCCTAACACTATCAACCCCAAACTACAGTTGCTGCGTTAAACTTTCCATGGTTTGAATTATCCGTTTATCCGAAATCGGATATGGTGTCCCGAGTTGTTGAGCAAACAAACTCACTCGCAACTCTTCAATCATCCAGCGAACTTCCTGTACTTCTGGTAACTGCTTTTGCAGTGGCGTTAGTTTACTCACCCACTGCTGCCACATGGTTTGAACGTGTTCAACTTTGCTCATCTGAGCGCGGTCACGATTTGGATCGATGGCTAACTTTTCTAATCGGCGTTCAATACCGTTTAAGTAGCGCAAAATATCCGGTAATCGCTTCCAGCCCTGCTCTGTCACAAAACCTTTAAATACCAACCCAGACATTTGCGCTTTGAGATCAGACAATGCGAGCGCCATCGAAAAATCAACGCGACCTTTCAATCGTTTATTGATAGCAAACACCGCCGTTAAGATCTGTTCAACTTGCTTAGCGATATTCACAACCACATCATTCAATTCTGCTCTCGCGTACTCTTTTAATGATTCGAATTGCTCTTCTGTCCACACCGCACCGCCATAGGTTGCAATCAGCTGATCAATACCGCACGCGATACAATCATCAATAAGCTCAAGCACCTTGCCATAAGGGTTAAAATAGAGCCCCAATTTGGATTTATTCGGTAGCTTTTCATGCAAGTATTTGATAGGCGAAGGAATATTTAACAGTAATAATCGACGAATTCCGCCCCACATTGCTTGCTGTTGCTCGAATTCAGTTTCAAAAACACGGATCCCTACACTGTTCTTTTCATCCACTAATGCAGGATAAGCTTTAACTGAATATCCTCCCCGTTTTTGTTCATAACGTTGTGGTAACTCGCCGAAACTCCAAATATGCAAGCCACTTTGTTCAATTCCATCATCCACAACTTCGGACAGTGTTTCTTGCACTTTTTCCTTAAGGCTATCTTTTAAGGCATCCAGATCTTGCCCTTCCGCGATGGTTTTATTTTTGTCATTCACCACTCGATAGGTCATTTTTAAATGCACTGGAAGTTGGTCTAATTGCCAAGCCTCTCGCTCTACCGTTACTCCCGTCATTCGACGCAGTTCACGTTCTAGCTTATCTAATACACTACCTTCAGGAGTTGGAACTCGCTCCAAAAATGCAGAAGCATAATTTGGCGCAGGCACAAAGTTCCGACGAATAGGTTTAGGCAATGATTTGATTAATGCAACGATTAATTCGTGGCGTAAACCCGGTACTTGCCAGTCAAAGCCCACATTTTGTACCTGATTCAAAATGGCTAATGGGATATGAACGGTGACGCCATCAGCGTCAGTACCGGGTTCAAACTGGTAGCTTAAACGGAATTTGAGATCGCCTTGATACCAATAATTCGGGTAATCAAGCGCCGAGACATTCCCTGCATCTTCTTTGATCAGCATGTTTTTTTCAAAACTGAGCAAATCAGGTTGCTGTTTTGATGCGGTTTTCCACCATTTATCAAAATGGCGAGAGGAAATCACATCATTCGGGATACGCTGGTCATAAAACGCAAATAACGTTTCATCATCCACTAAAATGTCACGACGGCGTGATTTGTGTTCCAAATCTTCCACTTCTGATAACAGTTTTAGGTTAGCTCGAAAGAAAGCGTGACGGGTATTCCAGTCGCCTTCCACCAGCGCATGACGGATAAATAATTCACGACATAATAATGGATCAATCGAACCATAATTAACTTGGCGTGAAGCAACAATCGGCAACCCATATAAAGTTACTTTTTCCGATGCTGTCACAGCACCTTCTGATTTTGACCAATGGGGCTCGCTATAGTGGTGTTTTACCAAATGTTCAGCTAGCGGTTCAATCCATTCAGGATCAATGGAAGCCGCAATCCGACCCCACAACTTTGATGTTTCAACCAGTTCAGCGACCATTGCCCACTTCGGTGGTTTTTTGAATAAACCTGAGCCTGGGAATATAGTAAATCGTGCATTCCTCGCTCCCGTAAACTCGTGTTTTTCAGCATCTTTCTGGCCGATATGCGAGAGCAATCCTGCCAATAGCGAGACATGAATACTGCGAAAATCTGCCGGTGCACTGTTGATTGCAAACCCTTGCTCTTTCACGACTTGGCGTAACTGAGTGTAGAGATCTTGCCACTCGCGAATTCGCAAATAGTTAAGGAAATCCTGACGACACATTTTTCTAAATTGTGCGTTAGATAATTCCTCTTGCTGTTGCTTTAAATAGTCCCACAGATTTAAAAATGCCAGAAAATCCGATTGCTTATCATGGAAACGTCGATGTTTTTCATCAGAAGCTTGCTGCTTATCCAGCGGTCTTTCTCGGGGGTCTTGAATCGATAATGCCGAAACGATCACCATTGTTTCGCGTACCGCGCCATACTTTCTGGCTTCAATCACCATTCGCGCTAAACGCGGGTCAACGGGTAATTGTGCTAACTGGCGTCCGATATCGGTTAATCGATAACCTTTATCTGCATCTTTATGAGGTTGGATCCCACCAAGCTCTTCCAGTAATTTGACACCATCTTGAATATTGCGCTTATCCGGTGCTTCAACGAATGGAAATGCCGCGATATCCCCAAGCCCGATTGAGGTCATCTGTAAAATGACCGACGCCAAGTTGGTTCTCAGGATTTCAGGATCGGTAAACTCCGGTCGAGATAAGAAATCTTCTTCAGAATACAAGCGGATACAGATACCGTCCGAAACACGACCACAGCGCCCTTTACGCTGATTAGCAGAGGCTTGCGAAATCGCTTCAACAGGTAAGCGTTGTACCTTGGTGCGATAACTATAACGGCTGATACGCGCATAACCCGTATCAATCACATACTTGATCCCCGGAACCGTCAGCGAAGTTTCTGCTACGTTAGTGGCAAGGATAATTCGGCGGCCACCATGAGGATGGAAAATTCGGTTTTGCTCACTGTTAGATAACCGAGCAAATAGCGGTAGGACTTCCGTATGACGCAGTTGTAGCTTGGATAGCGCATCGGCGGTATCACGAATTTCACGCTCACCACTCATAAAAATCAGAATATCGCCGGCACTTTCGCGTCCTAACTCATTAACCGCATCGATGATACCGTCAATTTGGTCGCGTTCACTGTCATTATCATCCCCCATAATTGGGCGATAACGCACTTCAACCGGGTATGTCCGCCCTGAAACTTCAACAATTGGCGCATGACCAAAGTGTCGAGAGAATCGTTCTGGATCAATCGTCGCTGATGTAATAATGACTTTTAAATCAGGTCGCTTAGGCAATAATTGCCGTAAATACCCTAAAATAAAATCAATATTTAAACTGCGTTCATGGGCTTCATCGATAATGATTGTGTCGTATTGCAGCAGCAATTTATCATTTTGCAATTCTGCCAGCAAAATACCATCCGTCATTAATTTAACTTGGGTGATATCACTCACTTGGTCACTAAAGCGAACTTTATAACCGACATTGGTTCCTAATTCGCACTCTAATTCTTGTGCAAGGCGTGAAGCTACTGAGCGAGCCGCTAATCGCCTTGGCTGAGTATGACCAATAAAGCCCTTCACGCCACGGCCAAGCTCTAAGCAAATCTTAGGGATCTGCGTGGTTTTACCTGACCCTGTTTCACCCGCGATGATCACTACTTGATGCTGATTAATCGCATCAAAAATAGCTTGTTTCCTTTGGCTAACGGGTAAGTTTTCAGGGTAAACAATTTTCGGCATATTCAGGCGTTTTTTCTCAACCTTCTGTTTTGCCTTTTCAATATCCCCTTTGATGACATCGATAACTGCCATACGGGATTTTTGATCTTGTATTTTTGCAATACCGTGAAGGCGCTTCTTCAATTGCCACTGATCACGCAGTGATGTTTGTTCAATGTCAGCATGTAATGCTGATAGAATGGGATCCATTCTTAAATCCTTATTTTTCAATTCATTATAACGCCACTCATCAACCTATAATCATGTGGTGGCTAAAGATAATATTTAGGTTTGTTTTATGATTTTAGTTATCTCATACAAATACCATCAGTTTTTTTGAAGTATGGCTTCTAAATTTCTTCCTATTAATCTGCCATATACCGAGTATCATCATTATCTGATGAGATAGACACATGAGTTTCGAGGAAAATAATGAGTAAAGTACTACTATTGAAATCAAGCATTTTGGCAGATTATTCACACAGCAATAAAATGGCTGATTATTTTGTACAACAGTGGCAAGAAAAAAATCCCGATGATGAATTTATAGTTCGAGATTTAGTTAACCAGCCTATCCCTGCGATTGATGGCGAAATTTTAGCAGCTTTTGCACCTACTGACACTAAAACCGAGCAGCAACAAGCACATTTAGACCTATCCAATCAGCTCATTGATGAGATTAAACAAAGTGATGTTCTGGTGATCACCGCACCAATGTACAACTTTTCCGTGCCGTCTCAGTTGAAACATTACTTTGATTTTATCGCCCGTTCAGGGCATACCTTTAAATATACCGAACAAGGTTCTGTGGGTTTATTAACCAATAAGCGTGCATATGTTCTGACAAGCCGAGGCGGGATTTATAAAGATACACCAACGGATATCATGGTGCCTTACATCACCCTATTTTTGAATTTTATTGGTATTACAGATATTGAATTTGTTTTCGCAGAAGGTACTGCATTAAGCGCTGAATCCGCAGAGAAAGCGCAATCACATGCGAAAAACCATATTGATTCACTGATTGCTTAGCAGTAGGCCTCGTTAAATAGTGCGCACTATGTTAGTTTTCGTGCGCATTTTATTTTTTCTGCATCCATTGCCCATTAATACTGCGTACATATTCTCCCGTCGGCGCCCGTTCAACCAATTTCTGCCCAGCCATTCTTGCGACATCATTGGTTTTAAGCCCATTTTTATCAGCAATTTCTGTATATCGATTTTTCCTTTCCGCATTGATATGTTCAACCAATTGCTTTGCATCTGCACTACTTTGGTCAATTACCGCCAAATATCCCGATAAGGTTTCCCCCACCATACCATGAGTTTTACCTTCTTCCACCGTCAGAGCAAATGCAGAAAATATGCTTAATGTGGAACATAACGTGACGACTTTAAACCAGTTCATCATTTTGCAGGTACCTCACCGAATAGATCGCTGTTTTCCTTTAATAACTCTTCAACTTGTCGGTCAGCTTTAATTTGGATTTCATGTTCAATCTTAACATTCATATTGATGTTAATTGGCTTATCTGGCGTAGCGACTTCTACGCGTAAACATGCCGTTAATAGCGATGCCATTGCCATCATCATGATCAATTTTAATGTTTTCACGTTAGTCCTTTTCTCTTCTATATATTCTTTTCGAGCCATTCTTCTAAGCCAGTACCAAAACGTAAACTGCGCCATAACTGAAAAATATTCTCTTCATGGTGATAATTTAAGTGAACTTCACGCTTCTTGGCTTCTTTGGTGTTATACCCTTCAAGAATAGTCGACATAGTGAGCAATCCCAAGTTTGTAACATTCACATCGGTACGACTGCGTTGAATTTCAAGATATTGTAGCCATCCAATCGCCGATCCTGCTGAAATATTATCTTTGGCAATAGACTCCACAAAATTGGTATCTAAGCGTAATGTCAAAGGTCCGTTATTTTCCATCCATCCCCCTTTAATAATCCAATCAGGATTATTCAGGTAAAATGGCAACTCACCATTTACTCGGCCAGAAACAGCAAATTGTGAAACTTTTAGTTTTGTGAATAGCTCGCTAAGCTCCACTTGATGGACGCTAATTGTTGCCGGTTTATTTTGTGGCCAGCGCAGTAAATCGAGATTGATTTCCCCACCTAACATTTTAAAACCAACATTGCTAAGCTGGATCGGATGAGTCTCAGTCGGCGGATACGTTCCTGATAAATCCGCTTTGATATCGGTGAATTCAAATAAATTCGAGACGTGCTTAATGCGTAACTCAACGGGTGATTTTTCACCTAATGTCCAGGTGCTATTATGCAATTTCCACGGTAAGACAAAATCCAAACCATTAAGCTCGCCATCCTTCATCCATAAACTCGTATTTTGCACTCGCCAATGTCCACCAGCAATAAAACCATTTTCTGGTGTCATGGAAAAAGCAGCTTGAGAAAATAGTTTACCTTCACGTAATTCAATACCTAGGTCTTTCGGAATTAATGTCTGAAATGCTTTAACTGACTGCTCAGGCCAACGTGCTTCACCACGCAGACGTTCACCGTCCCAGCGTCCAAATATAACAATAGGTCCTACTTGTCGGGTACTTAAATCCCCTTTCAACTGAAAACTGGCTGGGGATGTACCTTTAAGTTCTGCATTCGCCGTAATTTTAGGCAAATAGCTATCTGCACAAAATAACATTCGATTACTGGTTAATTGTAATGCGCCATAAAAATCCGCTTTTGCGTGATCTCGCTGCCAAACCAACGGGGATGTCAATTTAAGACGTGGAGCAGACATGGAGAGTAAACCATATTTAATTTGGTCAAATCCCGTATTTAAGCTATTGAGCGTTAATTGTGTATCTTGCCAACTCCCGTTGCCTTTAACATCCCAACGAGCCGCTAACGCAGGCAGTTGAGCATTACCCCAGTAATTCCAGAACCATTTACCTTTATCAATATTAAATTTATTCGCACTGCCATCGAGATGAATATTAAAGTCACCCCAATATTGTTCCTTTACCTTTAAAATTGCTTGTAAGCGCCCCGAAATTCCTTCGGCATTTAACCGGGTACCCGCCAAAGGTAAGCGTATTTCTCGTAACAGAATCGTCGGTGAAACCCGCCCATAGGCTCTCAATAACGAACCAGGCATAAATGCGACGGTGGGTGAAACCAACTGGCCTGCAATTTTCGCTGGCAAATTAATATCCAGTACCATGTCATCGTATTTCACTTGACCGTTGAGTCTAAAATCAATATCCGCATCGAGGAGATTGATACGACTAGGCTCAAGCGTAAGGACTAAGTTAGCTTTTCCTTTTTTCGCATCAGTCAACATGTTCAAACGACCTGAAACCACAAACTCACTCAGGGTTTGATTCCAGTTATCAATTTGAAATGCAATTCCACCATGAAGTGGAATTTCTCCATCATCCCAGCGCCATTGCCCATCCGTCACGGTCACTTGTGATGATGAAACCTGCCATGGAAGATGGAATAATTCGTGTTGCTGCTCAAGATCTGTAACGGTCAGTAAGCCTTGATCGCGCTGCCAATGCAGTTTTGTATTTAAGCGTTTATTTAACTCAATAAGCTTAAATTGGGCTTCGATATCTCCCGTTTCGGGCAATTGAGCCGTCGTCAGAGGTAAAGCTAATTGCGCTGTTAATTCAATATGTTGAGGCTCTTCTTGTGGCTTATTTTGATCCACTTCTAACGCTAATGCGCTCTGAGGTAACATCGCCGAAAATTGTTGTATAATCAGTTGATTTTGCGAATTAACAAAAGAAGAAACCTGTACATTTTCCCCTTGATAATTCAACATAAGTGGCGAATCAGCGGTACTGCGTAACCATAAACTGCCTTGATACTGCTCCCAAGAATGCAGTGTGATTTTATCAATGACGAGTGAAAATTGAGGGATAGCATCCAGTATCTCGGTGATGTTTATAGGAGAACTTGGTGACTCCTCACTCGTTTTGATGCCATCCAAACATTCCGCATTAACATCAAGCCCATCAACTTTGGCCCTAATCGGGAAAAAAGAGATTCGGGCATTCGTTAGTGTTGCAAGAGAACAATTATTTGCACTTAATCCCACACTCGGGAATCTAATTTGATGATTAACAAGTTGTGGTTCAGAAAGTGACAGTGTCACTGGTGTGGGTAAAAAATGTTTAGCAACAACGGGCGCCCAACGGGTTAATGTTGACCATAATATGATTAGGAGCACAACACTCACCCCTAATAAGAAAAACAGTATTTTTATTGCCCGTTTCATGAAAATTCTCTGAGCATCATCTTCATGAAGCAGCGATGAATATCATTGATGAGATGGATGAAAATAAAGTGAAAGGGTGCATTGGCACGAGTAGTTCGACGACTTGCATTGCGATGTAGGTCATTTCCATAATAACTTTCTCTATTTAGATAAATATATTCTAATCTTTTAAAGCAGAAATGAACAACTTAACCCTATCCGTTCACTCTGTTACTTTATTATTTTCAGTCAGTTCTTAGTGATTATGCGATGCTGCATGGTTTGTCATTTCACGAAAGCATGATTGTGTATCATGCACAACCTTCACTTTTTCGGCAAACATCGGATTAGCTGCAAAAAAATCATCCAATCGCTGATCAAATTGCTTAGCGAAATGCAGTAGCTCTATCGTATTCATGAAGGTTTCTTTTGGTCGCCCCCCCTTTAATTGCGATATTAAAAAGCGTTTAATGATCCGATACGCGCAAACTCGATAAGGAATGTTGAGCCTAATAATTAATGAACTATCGGCAAAAAAAGGTGCTAAACGCTTGTCATAAGAGCCTTCCATTATCCAGCTTTCTTTAGATTTGATCTCCGAAATCAGCGACTTCATAGTTTCCGGCGTATTTTTAACATATTCCGCTTGGGTTTTATCCCAATAAATTTCATCATAAGCATATGCGGGGAGACTAAATTCTTCCGATAACTTTTGAGCGAGCGTTGTTTTTCCTGCTCCCGATATACCAATAATGCAAATTTTCACGCTGCTCCTTAACTTTCTTTATTCTTTAAAACCAATCTATTCTGTAAAAGAAGAAAAATAAAACTTAACAGTTGCATTATGTTAACACTAAAAATGGCTGTCTTTGTTAAAGATAGTGAGCAAACGAAAATCAAACGTAAACAGTAAGATATTTTCTTAATTTAGAGGTGATTTACGTCACTAATTGCCTTATTCTGAATGCATATTTTTGTAGGTTTGTTTGTTTTACCTACAGCTTGTCATTTATTGGTTCCTATAAATTATGGAGTTCCTCTGATGAAAATTGTTTCCTATAGCACCAAACAGTATGATCGCAAACATATGGAACAGGTCAACCAACAATCAGAGTTTAATTTTAATATTGAATACTTTGATTTTCCATTAACGGTTCAAACAGCCAAAAACGCCGTCGGTGCTGATGCAGTCTGCATTTTTGTTAATGATGAAGCGAACCGTGCTGTGCTGGAAGAGCTCGCGGCTCTCGATGTCCATATTCTCGCGTTACGCTGCGCAGGCTTTAACAATGTTGATTTGGATGCCGCCAATGAGTTGGGCATTCAAGTCGTTCGCGTCCCGGCTTATTCCCCTGAAGCTGTTGCAGAACATGCTGTTGGCATGATGCTATGCTTGAATCGCCGTATTCATCGTGCGTATCAACGTACTCGAGATGCTAACTTTTCTCTTGAAGGTTTAACTGGCTTTAATATGCATAACCGTACTGCGGGTATTATTGGTACGGGCAAAATTGGCCAAGCCACACTACGAATTTTAAAAGGTTTTGGGATGCGCTTACTGGCTCATGACCCATACCCTAACCAAGCCGTCCTTGATCTGGGTGCCGAGTATGTCGATTTAGATACCTTGTATCGGGAATCCGATGTTATTTCTCTGCACTGCCCTTTAACACCGGAGAACCACCATTTACTGGATGAAAATGCATTTAATCGCATGAAATCGGGCGTGATGATCATCAATACCAGCCGTGGAGCATTAGTCGATTCTGCGGCTGCTATTAATGCACTTAAATCCCAAAAAATTGGCGCATTGGGCATGGATGTGTATGAGAATGAAAGAGATCTATTCTTTGAAGATAAATCTAATGATGTGATTCAAGATGATATCTTCCGCCGATTATCTTCTTGCCATAATGTCTTATTTACTGGTCATCAGGCGTTTTTAACCGAAGAAGCTTTAACAAGTATTAGCTTAACAACACTGAGTAATATTCAACAAATCAGTCGTGGCGAAAGCTGCCCGAATGTTGTGAAGCCTTAGCAGGATCTTGCATCATGAAAAGATTGATCCCGCTCACTCTCTTTGGTTTGTTACTTGCAGCTTGCCAAACCCATCAAGTAAAGGCAGGTAGCAGTCAGCAATCCCTTGAGCAACAGCTGATGCATCATAATTTTGTCTTAACTGAAGTGGATGGTCAGCGCATTGCCAAAAAACAGACCGCGCCGTCCATTTCATTCGGTGAAAAATTGTTTGTCTCTGCCTCTATGTGTAATGACTTTAACGGAATGGGCGCAATTAATAATGCAACATTGAAAGTTAAAACATTAAGTAAAACAGAATTAGAGTGCGTAGATGAGGATCTTTCACGATGGGATACCTTAATTAACCGTATGTTAACAAATGGTGCAACAGTAACATTAACCAAAGATCATTTAACGTTGACACAAGGGCATTATAAACTTGTTTATACCTTGAGTGATTATATGCAGTAATTCTGCCTTTATTACAAAATAAAAAACCGCCATTTTTAATCTGGCGGTTTTTTTATCTTATTCTATTGCTATCCGTTAAAGGCTACTTAGCTTGGCTGAATAACAAATTAATTCCCGTCGCTTTTGATGTGCGATCCATATAGTCATGAATTGTGGTGCTAAAACCTATTTCTTTCACAATACTTAAGCTGCGCAGCACAGGGAAAATAATAAAATCGTTAATATCCACAAGTGCTTTGTTACGCTTTTCTAGCCATACATCTAATAGATCCATATGCGGCTCTAACTCAATCAACAGCGTGTGCGTTTCTTTACGCAGTACGGATAAATTATCCCCATGAAACTTGCTAACACGCTGGATATATGCGGTTTTAGCCGCCTCTGTCGCTATCTCAGGAAATTCAGATTCAGTAAAACGTGGTGTCACTAATTTAGATACCGTCGAAGAAACTGCTTTATACCAGCTATCAATTTCAGGGCTAATTTCTCCTGCAGCTAAACGGGGTTCACTTAATTGGTCAACATAACGCACAATATCTAAACTCTCAGGTAAATAGCTACCATCTTCTTTCTCTAGAATAGGTACCATTTTGCGTCCTATCATACGTGTTGGGGTTTCGATATCGTTATCCAACAAAATAACTTCTTCTACCGCAACTTTTTTTAAGCCAAAAATCATTCTGGCACGAACACAAAATGGACAATGATCATAGATATACAGTTTCATGTTACCCTCGCACACTCAGTGATAAAGCAAATTAAGTTAACTCAAGTATACTTGATCTTTATACTTAGTGTAGCGTTAAAGAAATTTCTTTTTTATTATTTCATATAATGGATTTAGTTATATTTAATTATAAAAATCAAATAAAACAAAATACAAATTAAATTTTAATTCACAAATAAATCACGATATTGTATTTTAAATTCATTAATTTATATTTTCATTTATATTCAAAATAAATAATTTTTAAGGAGATGGGAAATATAGAATATCTCCTAACCAACAAAAAAAGTTCCAAAATGGAACAATTTAACCAAACCAATCAATATATTAAACAATTAGATTACAAATAAGAAAATGTCGATTTTATTAAATAGACAGGTTTAACCGCATAATTCTAGCGGGATATTCTTATTGTTATTTCAATTCAGAATATTCAAAATGGCATTACAGCAACAAGCCTCAAACTTTTGAATATTACTATCGTTAAATGAAAGACTATCATTGAAAGTTAAACACTTTAATTTGACGTTAAATTTAATTATTAGCTTTTAAACCAGCTTGTAATTTAATATAATATATAGTGAAAACGACTGATAATAACCTTAATAATAAGTTGAGTATGTCATATGGACATTCATAGTGTCATTGGTCTTAGAATAAAAAACCGGAGAAAAGAGCTAGGCTTGTCAGGTGCAAATCTAGCCAATAAGTTACATTTAAGTCAGCAGCAAATATCGCGGTATGAAAATGGAGTCAACAAGATCCCGATCGACCATCTGCTTGATATTGCTGAAATTTTAATGTGCCCAATCGAATGGTTTTTTAACGGTTATAAAAGTGAAATTAATAATAACGATGACCATTCATTCGATATTCCGAATAGAGAATTACAATACGCAGCAGAAAGTGTAATTATTCCATCTAAACATCACGCATAATAATCTTTTTTTGATTATCTAAAAGTACCCAGTTAAGGATAATGTAATAATTAATCTTTATTGATTAAAATTAGCCTCCTGGGTATTTATTTCTTTTGAAAAATTAAAATTGCATATTATATATAATAAAACATCCGACCTCACACCACTGGCCAGCATTAATTTAAAAATAAAAAAATCGCATGTTTTTTATTAAAAATATGCGATTCATTATAGAAAATTAATGTGCTTTTTAATCGTAGGTTACATTGAAAACCAAATGCGACCGAACATCACCTGCCGAAATCGCTCTTTCATAAGGAAAATATCGAGCTGTTAAAGGAAAAATTAACAAATCATCTTGATTATTCACTACGGTACCTACTTTATAACTACGAGTAAAACTTAATGGTGCTTTACTATTTCTCTCTATCACTTGAATACCAACACCCTTTGCACCATTAGTTCCAGCTTCTTCATTTCTTAGTACACCATTAACATCACTAGCCGAAGCGTTTCCACGAAAATCAATATTAAATGTAGTTAATCCTGAATAGGTAATTCCACCGTTACACTCCATGGTAATATCAAAATCAATCTCTCCCACAGGTGCTTGATAAGCGGTCAATTGATTGCGCTTTATCGGCGCGAGTGTCACATTCTGTTCTCGTCCACCATTGATTAAGCAAGATGGCGATACAATGGTGATTGCATTTCCTTGTAGATACGTCCGAATTAGCGGATCCGTATTATGCTTGTAACCATATTCAGTGTACTGCCCATTGGCAATTGTGCCAGAACCTGTTTTTCGTGCAGTTTTTATCAACGTTAATGTGAACGTTGAGTTTTCAAGGTATACGCTTACACCATTTCGCCCGCCGTAAATCGTATGAGTACCGGGATAGAGAATATTGACTTGGTTTCCACCTCGTTCAAATTTCATTCCTATCCCTGGGATACTGGATTGATAAACGCCATCACCTAAATGACGCAGGCCGCCCATCACCACTTCAGCTTGAAGCGCATTCGTTCCATAGCATGTTAAATACGATTGATAGCCATTAGTACGCATAGGCCATTGTTTTCTCATAATAACCCCTCCAACAGGAAGGTTTGGATCAACAACAACATTGCCTAAAGTCATATTGAGATCTATTGGTCTTACATTCTTGCGATAACAAACATCTGCATATCCGAAAGCTAATGCATACTGAGTAGTAAGGAGAACACCAGCACCAATTAGCCAGCGCCATTTTTTGATCATTGACATAGACTCTCCTGACTGTTTTCCGCCGTTAATGGGAACGAGCACTCGCCGCCTTCCCACTTTACTGTCGCAAGTTTAGATTCATTATTACTGATAAAAACGGTACCACCTTGCCCTACAACACCAATGTAATTCCCTTGTGGGTCCAAAACATTGGCACCAAATGGCAGCGCTTTATTGTTTGGTCGAACGACGCTATACACCGCATTTTTCTCAATTTTCGTATCAAAAACAACTTTTACAACACTACCCTCATACGGTACAACTTGCGCTGTGGTGCTGTTAAACACGATGTCTTCTGGGCTACCTTTCGGGTCAATGTCGACATTATTAATACGATAAGGACGAACATAAGGAGCCAACGCATACCCATGGCTATCAATTTTGGTATTCTGTGACCCCATGATAGAAGCCCCTTCCGCGCCTTTCGCTTCTATTAATGCAATCGTTGAAGAGGTATTTGGCGAGAATGTGACTCCACCAGCATGCACCACCATTGATCCATTAGCTGAAGCACCATATTGGCGATAACCATTACCTTGGCTGTAGTTCGCATTCGTATTCACGACTGAAGTTTGGTATCCCGTGTTCAGTGCAAAGTTACTATTACCGTGTTCTTCAATCGACGTATTTAAACCATAAGTCCAATTATTTTCTGTATCAAATGATCCATTAACACCCACTTGTGAAGAACCAAATTTATCATTATTAAAGATGGTGTTTGAGGTAATGGCAGCGTAATTACGATCCCCGAAATAGAGCGGGAAATTCACATTTAAACTCACACGGTCATCTTGCGTTCTTTGCGTATTATCTGAATAAACTCGCATAAATGAGATGCCATACGAAAAGCGTTCAAATTGATTGTTGTAATTTAATTGATACTGTTTTTCGATACCGCTACGGTTCCAATAACTTGAAATACGCCCAGTGAAATAGAAGCTTCCTAAGTCGTACGGTAAATTTTGGTTAATTGTGTAGCTAAAACCGTTTTTCTCGCGCCCTAATGAGCTATCTATTCCTTTCTTATCTGCATCAATCGTGTAAAGCGCATTAGAAAGACTATAATAATCTTCTGTTGAATAACGGTATGCCGCTAGCACAAGGTTTGTGTCAGTATCAGAAAATAACTTGTTGAAAGTAAACCGGTAGCTTTGCCCCATATCCGTTTTTTGATTGAATACAGTTCTTGATTGAGTAACATCCACGGCAACCGCACCAATGACTGTATTCACTCCCGCACCTAACAAATAAGCCTGATAATCATCAAATGCAGTGACACCACCATACAGTGTAAAAGTGTTATTTAAACCGTGCTGCAAAGTACCTTGCATAATGAACGGCTGGTTACTGATACCTTTAGCATCTGATTTACCGCCGGACAGTTGATAACGGGTATAACCGGGACGTAGTAACTGCGCCATCGACGTATAAGGCACACTAAATGAAGACTCACTTCCATCGGCCTCTTTGATAGTTACGACAAGGTCATTACCATAACCAGATGGGTATACATCATTGAGGTTAAATGGCCCTGGGGAAACTGAGGTTTGATAAATAACGACATCGTTTTGTTTGACGGTAACAAGGGCATTGCTTTGTGCAACACCACGAATTTCAGGTACAAAAGAACTCATGCTATCAGGATACATCGTATCGTCAGTGGCAATTTTAGCCCCTAATAAACTGATACTGTCAAACATATCCCCATCAGTATAAAACTGACCAGCGGTTGCTTTAGACTTCAATCCAACAATAGGACGTTGTAAATAGGTTTGGTTACTGTGCCAATTAGCACCCTCTTTACGTTGCCAATTTAAATTTCCAATATGCTTTAATAACCAACCGTCATAACTTAACCCTGCATTTAATCCGAGATAAGCACTCGCATTATTGTTACCGTTTGAGTGACTATCATAATAGTTACTCATATAGCCCAAATTCAATGCAGGGATCCCTGTCTCCCAGAATTGTTCAGAGACATAGCCACGAGATGATTTCTGCTCATAAATTTGAGGAACAGAAATATCAACTCGTAACGTTGATGAATGAAATGTGTCGCTAACATCAGGGTCACTATTCCACTGAGTTAAAAAAAGGCACTCTTGACTATCGGGTTTTGCCGTCGGTGCAAATTTTTCGATATTAATACCCAAGTCAGATAACAGAGCTGGGGTATAGCAAGTTCCTAACTGTCCATTTTCTTTTGCGACGAAATCAAGGTCGTATCGCCCTTTCCAACTCCCATTGGTATACACATCAACGGAATATTTTCCTGGGCCGATCCCTGTCGTATTAAATCTGTCAAAATCAACGTTTTCTTGACTACCTATAATGAAACCGCTGTTAAATTCATACGTGGTATCTTCTTCACTCCAAGCATAAAACGAAGGTAAAGCACAGACTGTGACTAAACCTGTCACTGAGAGTAAGTTTGTATATTTATTTTTTAACTCTCTCTGCTTCATTCTAAATCCTATTTAACGGTAGTTTTTACCGCTACATCTGAGCCGTAATCATTGATATTGTTAATAATAATCTTAGTTCCTGACGTCAGTGCACGCTTGAGCGTCACCGTCGACTGGCTTTTAGGCTCTAAAAAAATTGTTTCATTATTCAATCCGTTAGAACCATCAGTAGAAATTTTTGTAATAGTAATAAAGTATGGTGACGGGTTGCCGATATTAAGTTTGCTGCCATCTGCTTTAACAACGAGTTGTTCAGGAGCAAGCTCGCGACTACCTAGGCCTGATGGGCGATAGAAAAATTTAAAACGAGAACGAATAGCCAATTGCAGCACATTTTGATTTTCTTCTGCTTTATTTTTGACCATTGGTGGAATATCTAATAGATTCAGCCACCATAAGGATTCTCTGTCTTGCGGTAAGGCGGATTTATCCATCAGCTTAATGCGGATGGTTTGCCCACCTTTTGCTTCAATTCGGGAAATCGGCGGCGTGAGTTGAAATGGCGTTTTAATGGTATCAGGTGTTTCAGATGCATCACCTGTATCAAGCCATGTTTGAGCCATAGCAGGACGGTCAGCCGTATTATTTAATTGGATAGTGATTTCTTTTTCATCGCTAGGATAAACAAAACGAGTACCGTTAACGATGATGTTATTTGCAAATGCTGTCACACTAGACAGTAAGCAAAGACTAAATAGAATGGCTTTCATGTGGGCCTCAAAACAAAAAGCGGCAGTTAACCCACCGCTTACTAACTCATGCTTTTATCGAAAATGCCGATAAAAACTGACTGAAAAATTAGTTATAAGTAATTTCGTAAGTCGCGTAGCTTTGGATTTCCCCCGCGCTTACAGTGTCAGGAGTTGCTGTAGAGTAACCAACATAGTAAGTGAAACGGGTATTGCTACCGTTTTTCTCACCAATTGCTTTTGGTTGGCTTGCTTGACCTGGGAAAATTTTAGTGGTTTTTTCGCCATCAGTAGACAGTGCTAATTGGATGTTTTTAGCGCCGTTAACAACGGTGTTAGCTAAGCTACCGTTAGTATTAGCGGCTAAGTTACCACCAGTCCAACGCACACCTAAACCTGCAGTATCAGTAACAGGTTTGCCGCTTTGTGCACAATCACTGATTTCGATAGCAAAAGTTTTTGGTTTTAAAATAGTGTTAGCGCCGCCGTTTTTAACTTCTTGTAAAGAAACAGGTGCTAAATACACAGTTGCATCGCTGCCTTGACCATCAACGGAAACGTTACAAGAAACATCCATTACTTTACCGTTAAAGTTAACTTGGCCACCGCCAACGGAAGTTGCTGCATTTGCTGTTGTGAAACCAAGAACTGTTGCTGCGATAGCAGTCAGTAAAACTTTTTTCATTTTCAATTCCTAAGATGAGTTTTTTATTTATTGCTTATACAAATTATTAAGAGGTCTTTTATTCATTCTTGGGTAACAGCAAAAACAGAGTCCGACCGTATTAAAATACAGCCAGAAGTCAGCATATTTAGAGCTTCAACGGATCACCGTAATGCGCACATAAGCAATAGCTCAGTGATATCTGTTTTTGACCAACAAGTTGTATGACCACTAATTCGAAGCAAAGAATACATAAAAACTTATGTGTCATTAAATCGTTTTTACCTTAGCTTCTTAACAATTTGATAGGTGTGACCTATTGCAAATGATCTATCAATCGAAATAGTCAATATATTAATCACACTTAATAAGTCATATTTAGAGGGTGAATTAGATAATTACAAGTCACATACTTAAATGCATAACATTTAAATTTGTTTTTATAAGATATATGAGATTTTTGTGAATATTTTAAATTTGCGATATAAGTTAAATTTTGTATTTTTATTTACATTTAGACACTTTTTCTATTCTTTTAATTACAAAATGAATTCACCCTATACGTGTTAAAAACACGTAATTGATAAATTATTCTTATGCAATTACTCGATGTTCATATTGAAACATTTGCCAATAAATAAAATTAAATATCGAATTATTATTCTAATACCCAATTAACTCTAAATGAGAGTAAAAGAATTATCTATAACTTTATTGCGCCTTAGGTTGAAGTAAAAATTTATATAACAACAATTTCTTAGTGACTAACACTATCATAGAGGGAATAGAAAAAACGCGGTAAAGAGGCAAGGAAAATATTTATGATAAAAAATCATAAATACCGCAAGATAATGCTCCTGTCATATAATAAGGCTTTGACAATTTAATCTTATTAAGAGTATCAAGGTATGAGGCTATGTAAGCGGAAATAATCATTTCTGATCTAACAATACTAAATAAGTGGTACTTTTTAGCCAAAAACTTGATCTGCGTCAAAATTTGACACATTTGCGTAATTCAGTGATATATAAGGTTATTTTTCAAAAACAGCAATTCGACCAAATTTATAAAAATTGCCTAAAAAAAGCATATTAGGAATATTCCTAAAAACGCATTTTGTGAGTTTCTGATTTACCTTATGTCTTCATTTTGAACAAAAAAGCATTTAAAGCTAAGTGCTAATCGATTTTAACACTACCTATTCTACTCATCTTTTCAATAAACTAACGTGACAATAACGTTAATCATAGTTCTATTTAGATAACATTGACTCATTAAATTAGTTCTTCAATGACAATAAGATATTTGAGCACAATAAGACAGAAAAAGTATATTATTTCAACATCCTACTGAATATTACTTAAAATCATCACGTGTGTTAATTAGGCTGACCAAATATTATTTAAATATCACTCTACTTTTTATTAAAAAATATTTAACATTTGAACATTGCTAAATATAAGCCAAATTTGTTCTCGTTTTTGAGTAATTTATTTTAATAAGCTCCTCAAAATACAAATTTCTTATTTATAACAAAAGATTTTGACAGGCGGGCAAAACTGATGGTTCTTTATTCGATTTGTCGTTTTTCATCGAATTGAGGGCTTTGAATCTAGTTAAAGGCGCAGGATAAAAAAACCGCTCCATATAAATGAAGCGGTTTTTTAGAAAAGTCCATTAATGATGCATTATCTGGCGTTTGGTCGGTTCATAATATGATCTTCCCACTCTACCACATCAATTTCTCGTACTGCGATATGGCGAACTGAGATACCTTCATTATGCATTGCAGCTTTTGAACCGGTTTTCAATGGATGCCATGCAGGAAGCGGTTTTCCTTCCATTAACAAGCGGTATGCGCAGGTACTTGGTAACCAAGCAAATGTTTCCAGATTATCCCGAGTCAGTTTTATGCAATCTGCTTCATATTTGAAACGATCTGCATAATGTCTGCACTGACAGGTTTTAATATTTAACTGGTTGCAAGCCACATTAGTGAAATAGATCTCATCGGTGTCCTCATCCATTAATTTATGCAAGCAGCATTGCCCACATCCATCACAGAGAGACTCCCACTCTTCATCGGTCATTTCATCTAAGGTTTTAACCTGCCAGAAAAACTGAGACATAATACTGCAAAATCCTATACTTAAATGACTCTAGTGGTCAGTGAACTATCATTAATCGTTAGCTTTAACATATCCCCAGAAGCCAATGGCCCCACACCTTCCGGTGTTCCAGTTAAAATAACGTCCCCAGGACGCAGGGTAAAGAAACGGGACATATAGCTAATTAGCGGTAAAACTGGTGTGATCATATCACGGGTTGAGCCAGACTGACGAACCTCGCCGTTGATTTCTAAACTCAGTGACATATTTTGCAGGTCACTGGTACCACCGACGGGAATAAATCCAGAAATCGGGCATGAACCATCAAAAGCTTTGCTTTTTTCCCATGGCTGCCCTACTTTCTTAAACTTTGCCTGTAAGTCTCTTAAGGTCAAATCAAGTGCTACCGCATAACCGGCAATTGCACGAGCAACCCTATCTTCATCCGCATTTTTAAGAGGCATACCGATCAAAATCGCCATCTCAACTTCGTGGTGAACCGAGCCTAATTCTTTAGGAATAACAATTGGCTGGTTCACATCACACAGGGCAGTTTCCGGTTTAATAAATAAGACAGGCTCCTCAGGTAATGCTGAACCCATTTCTTTAATATGTTTGGCATAGTTACTGCCCACACAAACTACTTTATTGGCAGGGAAGTCTAATAAAGCGCCTTGCCAGTCGCGATGTTGATACATGTCGGTAACTCCTATTATCGTTATTGTATTTTTGCAGCGATGCCATCCGCCATCATACAAACACTTAATGCGAAATAATATGAACGATTCCAATGCATAATCGTGCGGAAGTTTTGGGTCACTAAGAATGTTCGACCTTCAGGGTCATCAGGAATAACCACCCATGTTTTCACACCTGGCGAAAGTTGAGAAAATGCAGGTAATTTCACCCCTAATTTTTCCCACTCCTGAACGGTTTTCCCTTGTTCCGTTTTAACCCCTTCTAAACTACGGTTAAAATCAGCAGGTAGTGAAACTTGATAGCCCCATGGTAATGCAGATTGCCACCCTTCGGTGGATAAATAATTGGCAACTGAAGCAAAGACATCGGCTTTGTTATTCCAAATGTCCATTTTACCGTCACCATCACCATCTGCGGCATAGGATAAATAAGAAGTTGGCATAAATTGGCTCTGCCCCATCGCTCCAGCCCATGAACCTTTCAGTTGCTGATCTTCTGGGATATAGCCTTTATCCATGATTTCCAGTGCGGCTAATAATTGCTTACTAAACAGTGCTTCACGACGCCCTTCAAAAGAGAGTGTGGCAAGTGCTGAAATCACATCTTCTTTACCTTGTGAACGACCAAAACCACTTTCGAGTCCCCATAAAGAGACAATGTATTGCGGCGGCACGCCATATTTTTGGCTAATTGCGTTTAATACAACTTGGTTTTCATAGTACTTTTCAACACCCGCATTAATACGAGATTGTGGTAAGACATTTTTTAAATAGCTGGCTAACGTCACTGTTGCGCGTTTTTCAGGTTGCCCTTTATCCGCTTTTACGACACGTTCAAGGAAATAAATGTTAGCAAAGCCACGATCAATCGTAGATTGTTTGATACCTTGAGCCACAGCATGTTGTTTCAGCAATTCCACATAAGCGGGGAATTGTGAAGGTTCACGTTGCTCAATTGGAAAAGCTTTATCTAGCGCGATAACTTCTTTCTCAATCGCAGCTTCTTGTGCCGTTGTCAGAATTCGAGTTTCGTTTGCTTGAGTTGCAGCTTTTTGAGTCTGTGGAGCACTACAACTTGCTAAAAGCACACCAGCGACTAATGTATATAATAACGTTGGCTTCATTTTTATCCTCCTGACGATAATGGCTTTTTAAGGATCATCCTAAATTATCTTAGTCGTTTAATTCGCGATACTCAGAAAGTAAATTTTCAACCGGAGGTGGGAATTGCAAGTAGTAACCAATGTCTTGGAGGTCAGCTCGAACTCGCTCAATGTCCGCATTTGCTAGCTTTTCACGTTTATCCAATGAAATTAACATTGAAAACTGTGGTTTGCCAAATTGCTTGAGGAGTTCTTCTGGAACGCGTGAAAAGTCATCTTTCTTTTCGACATATAAATAAGTTTGATCACGGTTCGGGCTTCTATAAATTGCACAAATCATTATATTTAACTCTTTTTCTTGGTTCGTAAGCTTGCTTGAAGTATGCAGTAACTATAACATGCTATTGTTTTACTGAGTATCTTCACCCGAGGATTGTTTCGGAAATTTTAATTTGCTGAGTCTAGATAGATGCCACAATCGCCAATAGAACTTAAAGGCAGCAGTTTTACTCTTTCAGTCATTCACTTACACAGTGAAGAGCCTAAACTCATCAAAAAAGCGCTGCAAGACAAGGTCAATCAGGCTCCTGATTTTCTTAAAAATGCCCCAGTTGTTATTAATGTTGCAGAATTAACTCACCACGCGGATATGTACAGTATTCACAAAGCGATTGTCTCTGCTGGTCTTCGAATTGTGGGCGTCAGTGGTTGTACTGATCCACTGTTAAGACAAAAGATCAATGAAGCGGGCTTGCCAGTGCTTATTGAAGGTAAAAGCAAAAAAGCGCCAGAACCTTCAACAGATGACGTCTCTTTTGCGAAATCTGATATTGCCCCGCAACCTGCTCCTATCGAATCTGCTTATCGCAAAACCCGTATTATCAATACTCCTGTTCGTTCAGGTCAGCGTATTTATGCGCCAAATAGTGATCTCATCGTCACAAGTAATGTTAGTGCAGGTGCAGAATTATTAGCAGATGGTAATATTCATATCTATGGCGTTATGAGAGGTCGTGCCCTTGCTGGTGCCTCTGGTGATATGGAAAGCCAGATTTATTGTACTCATTTGCAAGCAGAGCTAGTGTCCATTGCAGGCGAGTATTGGTTGAGTGATCAGATACCTACTGAATTTCTCGCCAAAGCAGCTAAACTTTGTTTAGTTGATAACAAACTTAATATTGAATACTTAAATTAGACCTTATTTACAAGGAATTATTCATGGCACGCATAATTGTTGTTACTTCTGGTAAAGGTGGCGTTGGTAAAACCACTTCAAGCGCGGCCATAGCTACCGGCCTAGCTCAAAAAGGGAAGAAAACCGTAGTTATCGATTTCGATATCGGTCTGCGTAACCTTGACCTAATCATGGGGTGTGAACGTCGAGTAGTCTATGACTTCGTTAACGTTATCCAAGGTGATGCAACTCTTAATCAGGCGTTAATCAAAGATAAACGCACTGAAAACCTTTATATTCTTCCTGCATCACAAACTCGTGATAAAGATGCGCTGACTCGTGAAGGTGTTGAAAAAATTCTGGATGAACTCAGCAACGAAATGGCGTTTGACTTTATTATCTGTGACTCTCCTGCCGGTATTGAGAGTGGCGCATTAATGGCGCTGTATTTTGCTGATGAAGCCATTATCACAACTAACCCAGAAGTCTCTTCTGTTCGTGACTCAGACCGTATTTTAGGGATTTTATCCTCTAAATCACGCCGCGCAGAACAAGGTCAAGACCCAATTAAAGAGCGTTTATTGTTAACTCGCTATAACCCAGGTCGTGTGACTCGTGGTGATATGCTGAGTATGGAAGACGTTTTGGAAATTCTGTGCATTCCATTAGTGGGTGTGATCCCAGAAGATCAGTCTGTTTTACGTTCATCAAACCAAGGTGAACCTGTCATTCTGGACTCTGACTCTGAAGCAGGACAAGCATATAGCGACTGTGTAGAACGTATTTTAGGTGAAGATCGCCCTATGCGTTTCATTGAAGAAGAGAAAAAAGGCTTCTTAAAGCGTCTATTTGGGGGATAAATAATGGCTTTATTGGATTTCTTTCTGTCGAGAAAAAAGACGACAGCAAATATCGCAAAAGAGCGACTGCAGATCATCGTTGCTGAACGTCGTCGCGGTGATAGTGAGCCAGCTTATCTTGCTGATATGAAGCGAGATATTTTGCAAGTTATTTGCAAGTATGTTCAAGTTGACCCAGAAATGTTATCCGTACAATTTGAACAAAAAGATGATGATATTTCTGTTCTCGAATTAAACGTCACCCTTCCTGAAGCGGAAGAAGGTAAAGACGTTAAAGAAGCAAAACCAGCAGAACAGTAATATTGTACAATGCCGCTATATCGCTATATTTATATAACGCCATAGCGGCTTGATTTTGTTATCGATTTCAGTATCAGTCTAATTTGAAATTGATTTTTAATATCATTTTACTGTTCATATTTTCAGGTGGCTTACCGAGTGGCTTGCAACGCTTAATCGCATCCAATATCGCCTGTTCGAAAAATTGGCTTTTTTCTGAATCCACCACTTTCACATTGACCAACTCGCCTTTCTCTGTGACATCAAACTGAACTTGAATATCCCCTTGCATACGCATTTTTCGTGCTCGTCGCGGGTACTGTTTATGGCTATCAATTTCCCGTTTGATTTGGTCTAAATAGCGCTGTTTGGCATTAGTGTTATTTTCACCATCAGAAAAATGTGATAGATCACCTTGCTGCCCTGCTGCTAAAGAATTTGCTGTGTTTTCGCCTTCTTTTGCTTTTTGGGTTTGCAAATCATCCCGAGAACTTTCTTTCTTGGTTTTTTCTTCCGGTTTAGCCTTATTTTTTACAAGATTACGTTTTTCAGATTTCACCTCTTTGGGTATTTTATCAGCGACGGTATTTGAGGCATTATCTTGATGGCTACGCTGCTTGCTGACCTTGATATTCGCGTGCTCAAACTCCTCAATGGCATTGAGTTCACCGCCAGTTACCGATTGGCTTTCTTGGGGGATACTCACTTGTTGCTCAACTAAAAACTGGGTTAACGCGACGGTCACCACTGGAGAAATCAACGGCGCAGTCATTTTGAATGACAATGAATTGAATGCAAAAAAACAGAAATAAATAATGGTGCCGTGTAATAAGCCAGAAAGCGGTAATCCATAATAAATTCGAAAATAATTCATGGCGATATTCCTAATCAGCCCCCAGCAAATATGCTTTGCTGGGGGCTGAGCCTTAGAAGTGACTGGTCACACTTAAACGAAGGGATCTTCCCGGCGCAGGCATCATGCTACGCGTCAATGGGTCAATGTAATATTCGTTTAATACGTTAGAAGCTAACAACTCCACTAACAGGTTCTTATTCACTTGGTAGGTAACATAAGCATCCGTGACAAATACCGCATTCCAACTCATCGGGGTATTGTTCAAAGGTGAATAAGAAGGACCGAACTTGCTCGCCATCTGTGCTTCATCTTTGTTTTCTGTCTTGGCGTGATACCGAACACGCCCGCCGACTTCCAAACTTTCATTAAAGAATCGCATACCGAGATTAGTATGGATACTGTATTTAGGCTGTAATTGGGTTCGGAGATAACCGTTTGGGAAGCCGCCTTCCGTACAGATTGACCCTTTGTATTTGTTCAACGGGTCTAAACGAGCCATCGAAGCATCATCACAGACTTCATTTTTCAGCCGGAAATCTACCCCTATATCGCCAAAGAAACGCCCATTATCATAGCGAGCTAACACTTCTAATCCAGCAGTTCGGTGCTGGTCCATTTGTGCAAAAACCAAATTACCATCACGGTCAAACGCGTTGTCGATAATATTATGGTAATAGTTGATTCTAAAATCAGCGGCATTTTCTGCTTTTACCCAACTTTGCAAGTTACGTACATAACCGATTTCAAAAGTATGGCTGCGCTCTGGTTTAAATGGACGTGTTCTTATGGAACCCTCACCAGCCCCTGAAAACCCAATCGTATCTTCAAAAATACTCGGCATTCTGACAGTTTCAGCGTAGCGCGCAAACACGCGGTCATTATCAGAGAGGTAGACAGATCCCCCTATTGATGGGCTCCATGCAGAATTAATGCGCTTACCCGGTTTTTTATACTTTTCGTTCTCACTGACTGATATATAGTCCCATTCTTTATTTGGAGCGCGATAGGCTATGATTGCTTTGACTTTTTTCTGGCTAATCGGGTCAATCACTTCTTCTGAGAGATCAATTTCTCCGTTATAGAATGGGTTATTCTCCGTAGTGAGCTTGCCACCTTCATCCACTCGCCATTTGATATAGTCGAATCCGGTAATACGAAACCCCTCATACTCTTCATGGATTGTAGAATAGTGCTCGGCTTTTTTTAGGGAATACTTAGGGAGTGATAACGCTTCGGCGACAAACCACTCAATTTTAGAAACACCAATGGTACTATCCGGCCAGAGGCCTATCTTATCGTAGCCATCAAAAGTACGCCCTTTGTTATCCACATACTCTCTCACTTTACGCGCTTCCTGTTCCGTTAACGGTCGAGAGTATTCAAAATTCATGGCTTTCTCAATTTGATGCACAGCAAAGCGCTCATCTTTGACTTTTAATCGACGTTCCCTTAATAAATCTCGCGACCAATAATTTTGATACTGAATACCTGCATTGACATTTAGCCAGTCCGTTGGTCGCCAATCCAATCTAATGGCTCCACTGTACTCTTGACGCTTTCCTTCGCGTGGAATCGCTCGAAATACGTTATATTTAGGCACTTCAGCATTAGGGTCATAAATATCATCATGACTGTGAATTTTCTCATTCGTAAAATTACCAATGAAAGTCACATCAAAGCTAGGCATTAATTGGACCTTATTAGATAAAGAAATACCTTGCCTATCATTGAGTTGACTCAGTTTTATACCATCTACTAGTTTTCCATTAACATATGGATTTCTGTAAGTCATATCGGTAGACCAGTCATACTCCATTGCTTGCCTAGGTAAAGCGCCTGCTGTATTGGAATTTAAGTCCATTTTTGTTAGCCAATAACTTAACTGAAAATCAAAAAACGGCTGGTCACTAGGTTTAAATCCATAGTTAACATAAAAAGAACCTAAACTAAGATTTGCTAAAGGCCATTGGGGAATTTCTCCTGCCAAATCATGAAAACGAATTTGTGAGGGCATAATTTCCCCATAATGGCTTTTTGTATGCACATAGCCGAGGGAGACACTCTGTGATTCAGAGAGTTGCATATTCATTTTTTGAAGAAAAGTTTCGATATTACTGGAGGTATTCCCCACTTCTTTGGTCGGTAAGTAGACATTGGCAACAAAGGGGACATTAGGATCTAATGTTTTATTTGAATATCTATTATCTCGAGTGACAATAGGCTCGCGGAAATAGTTTGCACCATGACGCCCTGCAAAATAGTTACCTTGGTTTCGGTGACTATAGGCAAATAGCAAGTTAAATTTATCTTGTCGTAATCCAAGCGCTACTCGCATCGCGCTGTCTTTTAAATTAAAGAAATTAGAACTTCCTGGTTGATCTGGCTCTACAGATGTCTCAGGATCACGGAACATCACTAATGATAAACTGTCATTATAATGATTAACTAAACTCTCCATCAGTTCTGGGTCATCGCGGTAATCGCTTCCAAGATGCAATTGCTTCATTCGTGGTTTTGTCGAATTAGTGCGTGTTTCCAATTTAAGGTCGACAGCAAAACGTTCATCTGATGGGACTACATCATCAATGCTAAGGGTTTTTACTGCTACTCCACCACCAATAGAGGTACGAATATCACGATCTAGCATCGGGCTTTTTATTACGGTAATACTGCTGATCATATTGGGGTCAACATAGTTTCGGTTATTAGCCCCATTGTAGCCACGCCACACTGTGATGGCTTGCTCCGTGCCATCCACCGTAACAGGGACGCGTCCTTGACCTTGAATGCCTCGCACATTTGGGTCTAACGCCCCACTATTACGTGCATCTCCGCTATAAACACCGACACCGTGGTTCAATATATCGGCGGGGTTAGTGCCTTTATAACGCTCGGCTGCTTCTTTGCTGATATAGATATTTGATTCATCTTTATCATATTGGTCATCCGCACCCTTTTGATCCCGCATTTTAATCGTATCAGTCTGGTCTTTTACCTGTATATTGCCCACCTGTTCCCTTGAGCTGGCATAAGACGAAAGTGAAATGACACCCATTGTTAACCCTGTGGCAATTTGCATTGCCACCACCGCTGTTACTTTCATATTAAATCTCAATACGAACTAAAACGTTTTACTTAAATTTAAACCCACTTCGCTTTTATTATAGGAATAGCTTATTTTTGCACTGCTATCATTAAATTTATAATTAACATACAGTGTTGGTGTTAATGATAAAAATGTGTGACCTAATAGCGTTATTTGGCTATTTAGCTCCCAAGATTCATCGCTACGTTTTGTATTAAGCGCACTGTCGAAATCAAAAAAATCATGGTTACTGCTTGTTAGTTTATTGATTAACTTATTCGTACCAAATATATTAATTGACCCTACTGTTAGTCCTGATACTTGATAACTGTCACTTTTATATTGCTCAATGTTTTTACCACCATATAAATTTGAAAATAAGCTCCATTGTGGATTAACCGAATAAATTGCCGTTATACTGTAATTAATATCATAACCTGATCGTGATGTTCGTTTGCCAAAGAAAGTCTGATTTTTATACGTTAGATTGGATAGCAAATAAAGCTTATTACTGGGAGAATATGCCCCCGTAATACTCGCGCCGACACTGTAATGGTCAAACAAATGCCCACGCCAATTAATATCTACAATAGGTGAAAACGTGACCTTCTTATTCCCATAAAGATACTGATAGCTTACTGATGAATAACTTGAAAAACGCCTTTTTACTGAGCGATGTGGGTATTCCCATACATGTCCACCTATACCAGCTAACAGCGAGTGCCCTCGATATTGCCAAAGGATTTTATTGGCATTTCCTGAAAATCCGTACACCAAACCGGATTTGATTTCGCTACCTTGCATGCACCACACTATGCCACATTGCTGTTCCTTGTTACCGTGAGCCTCAGTATAGTTTGTGTCATACTTTAAATCCGCATTGAAATTTCCCTGCCAATGAGCTCGATTTTCTAATGCTATAATTTCATTATCTATCTGTTTTATTCGCTCTTCAGGTAAACCTACTCGATATTTGTTTTTTATTTTCTTGTATAACGTTAATGCTTCACGATGATAACTGTTTTTTATATACACATGCGCTAATTTCATTTCAGCAAACACTGAATTAGGGTTTCCATTAACTATTTTTAAATAAAATTTTAGTGCTAATAGGTAATCGCCATTAAAATAAGCTCTCTCCGCTGAAATATAATCCACCATACCTTTATCGTGATTTTCATCACTTAGATAATCAGGTAATAACTCATCGATTTTGTGGAATTGCTGCCGATTGACTAAATCATAAAGAATAAAACCAAGGTCGTCGACATTTTTATTTATTTTAAGTGGAATTATAATTGACGAGTTACTTCTTGTATTATTTATTTCAGTTAAAAATCCTATTACTTGTTCATATTGTTGTTGCCCATAATTTTGTTCAGAAAATGAATTTACAGAAAACAATAATAGAGTTAATACTTCAATCTTGTTAATTATTTTTTTCATCTCTATTTCCTTTTCTTTTCCCATAAAAATACAGGTAGGCAAAATAATTTTTGCCTACCTGATAACAATGATATTGCTAAAAAAGAGTGCTAAATAAAGAGATTACTCTTCGGTTTGGCTGCCACCAAAGGCGGTATCATGTTTGTGATTATCATTAAATACCAACACACCACCAACATGTTCCGCATTCTCACCAAAGAAGCGCCCATAACTCAAACCTGTATTCTGCTGAGTATTTTCGAAATTTTTAACAATGGCATCTCCAGAAAACGACCCACCATCCATTATTTTCCCTTTAAAATCATACTGATGCGCAGTTCCTTGTAATGAACCAGTATAGTCTTTATCCCCAAAGTTCGCCTCAAAACTACCTGGAAGCTTTTTCTCACCATCATATTGGTTAATTCCTGCAATGGTGTAAGTGGCTTTACCTTCGGTAGGGACTACCGTTGTGGCGTCTTTACCAGAGAAGAAGGCTGTATGTTTAGCATCGTCTGAATCACCTGTTTGTGACCAATCCCCATAATAAACCTCGGCATCTGCGATTTTAGAGAACTGGAATTTCCCCATATCGACATTACCGTGTGGTGTTCTAGGAACAACATAGACATTGCCCTCTTTTGGGATCATAACCAATCTGGTCAAACCAGAAAATGAAATTCTTTTCCCATCAGCTTTATGACGATAACCAATGCCCGGTGAACCAACTTCACCACCATGCGGGTTTATAACTGATTGCGTTACTCCTACAGTTACATCCGATCTTTCTGTCTCATACGTTTGGCTCTGTGCAGATTCAGTTACCGCACTTGCACAAGTTGAAACACCCACCAACATAGCAATTAATGTAACTTTAGTACTTTTATTCATATTCAATTTCCTTATTTTGAAAATAACAAATTAAAAGGAGATGATGCTTTTTGCTCTGTACTCTTGGACGTATTTGCGGGCCCACAAACTGGAAATGATTTTATGAGAATGAGTTTTATTTACAAATAGAGGAATTATAATTCAATTAAGAATCATTGTGTTGGAATGATATTTTTTCTTTTTATTTTTCAATGAACTATAAAACAATCCTCCCCCTACAAATGTTAATCATCGCTGTAATGGGTTATTTTAAGTTCTATTTTTATTTATATTGGCTATTTTTTAAGAGTGATTACAGAATTGAAATGCATTAAATAGTGTCATTAAGATTAATGAGCGGTGTTATTTTTAGATTGGTGCTAAATAATAATCTTCATTATTTGAAGAAGAATAAATATTGAGTATTGACTGGATGAGAATAAAACTTATTGAAATGAGTGACAAAATGCCCAAGAAAAAAGGTACTTTTAAAATGACATAAAGGCGCAAATTTATCGCTATTTTGCGCCTTTATTATGATTACGCTTGGCTAAGTAATTGGGTTAATGGCGCTTCCAGTAACCGGCCTCGCCAACCAGCAAGCAGTTCAGGCTGACAGGATTTCTCTTTTAGCCCCCAATGCACCGCTAATAACTGGTTAATTTGTCTCCGAGAGGCTAATAACTCTGGGTTGAATTTTTCATTCTCGGCGATCTCTTTCACCACCCCTTTGATCTCTTTAAAAATGCTTTTGTATTGGCTCTGCTCAGTAATATTAGCAACGGGTGCTGGATACTGGCTGGCGTCCAGTTTCTTCGCTTCTTCGACAATACTTAACAAGCGGCGACCATGGCAGCGAATTTCTTGTCCAGATAAACCCAGGGCATCCAATTCACCTAAAGAGCTCGGTAAATAACGCGCGACTTTCCACAAATTTTCTTCTTTAATCACGAAATTGATCGCCATATCCCGCGCTTTTGCTTGATCCAAACGCCATGCCGCCAGCAGCTGTAAGCAAGCAAGTTGTTCATCGCGTAATTGCCACGCATTCGTAATATTTAAGTAGGCTTTTTCAGGCTTGACTGTTTTTTGGCGACGAGCAACCACACGCTGGCACTCATCTTGGGCATCAGCTAAATAGCCTGCTTCCGTCACTTTTTCCATCAAGATTTTAGCCAGTGGCAGTAAATAAAGCACATCCGCCATCGCATAATCACACTGCTTCGAACTTAATGGGCGGGCAAGCCAGTCTGTTCGAGATTCGCTTTTATCTAACTCGACACCCAGATGTTCCGCCACCAGCGTAGCAAAGCCACAGGAAATGGGATAACCCAAAAATGCCGCGACGATTTGGGTATCTATCATCGGTTCTGGCACACAACCAAAATCATGCATAAACACTTCTAAGTCTTCGCTGCCTGCATGTAAGAATTTCAATTGGTTTGGATTGATTAACAGCGCCTTAAATGGGCTAAAATCCGTCATTAATAGCGGATCAATCAGTGAAACCTGTTTTCCATCATACAACTGCAATAAACCCAGCTGTGGGTAATAGGTTCGGGTGCGAACAAACTCAGTATCTAATGCTAACCATGGCGCATCACTGGCCTCTTGGCAGACTTGGGCTAATTCGCTATCTGTGGTGACTAAACGGTAATTCAAAACAAGTTTCTCTTTATTATAATTTGGTTAAGTGTATCTGACTGACACAGTAACGCCGGTAAAAACCGGCGTTACACACATTGCTTTTGTTAATTCATCGCCTAATTAGCTATTCATCGCTTACTCGCTATGACGGTGATTTTTCTCGTGCTTGCTGCTCTTCGGCTCGTAGTTCTTTTCGTAGAATTTTTCCTACGTTAGATTTCGGCAGCTCATCACGAAACTCAAAAATTTTCGGGACTTTATAAGCCGTTAGTGAACGACGGCAAAATGTTTTTAGATCTGCAGCGGTCAGAGCTGAATTTTTGGTGACCACAAAAACCTTCACCGCTTCCCCAGTACTTTCGCTTGGCACCCCAATTGCAGCACATTCGATAACATCAGGATGCATGGAAATAACATCTTCGATTTCATTCGGGTAGACATTAAATCCAGAGACAATAATCATATCTTTTTTGCGGTCAACAATACGAATATAGCCTTCGTCATCTATTTCGGCGATATCACCAGTGGCTAACCAACCATCAACGATAGCTTCACTGGTCGCATCAGGGCGATTCCAATACCCTTTCATCACCTGCGGGCCTTTTACCCACATTTCCCCGGCAGTACCGCGAGGAACTTCATTCCCATCATCATCTAAAAACTTCACATCCGTTGATGGAACAGGTAACCCGATACTACCACTATAAGCTGTTAAATTATATGGGTTACCAGAAACTAATGGGGAACATTCCGTTAAGCCATAACCTTCAAGTAAATGCCGTCCTGTCAGCTCTTGCCACTTCTGAGCAACCGCTTTATGGACCGGCATTCCGCCTCCAACTGACAATCTTAAACGAGAAAAATCAAGCTTTTGGAAGTCTGGGTTTTGCAACCATGCATTAAAGAGCGTGTTAACACCCGTGATTGCTGTAAATGGATAACGGGATAATTGTTTCACCGTATCTGGCACATCTCGCGGGTTAGTGATAAGCAAATTCACCCCCCCCACACTGATAAACAATAAACAGTTTACGGTAAGCGCAAAGACGTGATAAAGCGGCAGTGCCGTTACCACATATTCATGACCGAAATGTAATACAGGGCCATAAGCGGCTTTGGCTTGGGCTATATTCGCTAACATATTGCGATGTGTTAACATTGCACCTTTAGCTACCCCTGTCGTGCCACCGGTATATTGTAAGAATGCTAAATCTTCGCCAATAATATTCGGCTTGATATATTGCATTCGATAACCTTGATGCATGGCGCGACGGAATGAAATGGCATCCGGCAAATTGTATTTTGGAACTAACCGTTTTACATATTTCACCACAAAATCCACAATTGTGGCTTTCGGACGCGGTAGCTGATCCCCTAAGCGGGTTAAAATAACGTGTTTAACTTTGGTATTAAAAACGATTTTCTCTAACGTATGCGCAAAGTTAGAAACGATAACGATCGCTGTCGCCCCGCTATCATTTAACTGATGCTCTAACTCTCGTGGAGTATACAGCGGGTTAACATTAACCACCACCATACCTGCACGTAAAATCCCAAACAGCGCAATGGGATACTGCAGCAAGTTTGGCATCATTAAAGCAACTCGGTCGCCCTTTTTAAGACCCAATCCATTTTGTAGGTATGCGGCAAATGCGCGGCTTCTCTCTTCAAGTTTACGATAGGTCATTACGGCGCCCATATTAATGAACGCCGGCTGATCCGCATATTGAGAAACGGCATTTTCAAGTAACTCTGCTAATGACGCGAAGTCATCAGGACTTATTTCTTCAGGTACATCAGCAGGATAGTTTTTTAGCCAGATTTTTTCCAAAATGTTACTCCTGAATTTAGTGAGTTATTATTTTACACAACCCTTTAACAAATTATTAACTCATTGTACCAGTTTGAAAATTAGACAATGTTAAGGTTGAGAGCTATATCACTAAATAAATTTCATTCCTTCGAGATAAAAATAAGGCGGTCAATGCCGCCCTATTCAACTTATGATTAATTCACCAGAACTTTAGTCTGCTTATAACTCGTAATTATACACCGTTGTCAGGAATTTTTGGAGAATTAAGCAGTTAATAGTCCACTCCCGCTCAGTTTCTTTATAAAAAAAATCCTAGCTTAACTAGGATTTTTAGCAGAATAATACTATTGCTTAATCTTCCGTTAAATACGTCTGCACTTGGGCAGGCCCCACAGGGTATCCATAGCCCCATCCCCAAGGATGATTATAGTAATATGGGGAACCATAATACCCGTAACCCCATGGACCTGCCGGCGGTGGCATCATTACACTTTGTGCAATACTCCAACGCTGGAAGCCAGTGACATTCATTGTCACATACTGATAAGGTACCTCTCCGATTTTCCCTGCTTGTTCTCCAGTTATGTTACCCACAACAGTGACATAGCGGTTTTTAAAATCGTTTGGCTCAACAAACCCATTGATATACGCGTAAATACGACCAAGCGACGGAGAGTTTAATTCAGGTGCAGCGTCATATTTATTTAATGTCATGACGGCTAGCTCAATCCGCGTTCTTTTCGGCTCATTAAAGACAGACAGTACTTTACCACCGAAACGTGCTTCTTGACCGATATACATCTCCGGTGCATTTTGTACCGACTTAAGATTATCTGCAGGATTAGGTACCGACCCCTTAATAGACTGAGGGATTGATACACAACCTGCTAGCGCTAATATGCCCGCAAGTAATAGCGTTTTCATTGCTGAGCGGTAGCTAAATTGAATTTTCATTTACCACCTCCAATTAGCCGTCATTATAAAGTGAGAGAGTTCGTATTAAAACTGCTGGTATTCCTTATCACATTATATGTGCAATCCAATTTTTATTAACGCTTATTTATTCAATAATAGCTCAATTAAACACCGATTCTATATCTTAGATTAAAAAAATAGCTATCGGTTTTACCCTGATAGCTATTTTTTTCATTTTATTTCATTCGACAAAAATCATGCTGCTTCTATTTATTCGCGACCCGGTAATTTTTTCCAAGTCACTTCATTACGCAAGTAAGTCGGTTCGACATTCTCGACCGCAGTCACTTTTCCTGCCTGCCACAGCTGCTCTGCAATTGGCAGCATATCTTGCGCTGCGGGTAATGTGATTAGGCTGTCGGTCAACAATGGGCCTTCTAATAATTCAGGATAAGCCGCCCAGCCCGTTCCTGCATGACTCCATTGCCCTTCTAATTCCGTAAATTTTAATTTGAAATCAGCGGGTAGCATCACAGCTTCCGTTTCTTCACCTAACCAGAAACCGCGTTCATCGCGTTGATATTGCGCACAATAGATTTCAGACATTCGCGCATCAATCGCCACCAGCACACGGGAACTATTCGTTGTGCGGTATACCCCTTGTGCCAGCGCCATCAAAGAGGAAACACCGATCATGGGTAAATCGGCACCCAGCGCTAGTCCTTGAGCAATGCCCACTCCAATTCGAACCCCAGTAAAGCTACCCGGGCCACGCCCAAATGCTAGTGCATCTAATTGATTTAGTTTAATGCCAGCTTGCGCCAGTACTTCTTCTACCATCGGCAATACTTTTTGAGTATGTTCGCGAGGAGAGATAGCAAAACGCGAAATAATTTCACCGTCGCACAGTAATGCGACAGAACAAGCTTCAGTGGCTGTATCAACAGCTAGAATACGACTCGACATGCCTAAACTCCGGCAAATATTAGGTTTTTTGTTGTCGCCTTATGACGGCAACCTGAAAGATGGGCAGTATCTTAGCATAAACCGCCCACGGGATTGCATAAAATTAGTGTTTCTCAGTCGCTTCCGCGCGCTTTGTTGCCAAAAATTCAATCGCTTTATTCAGATCTCGCGTACGTGGCGAAGGGGGTAAGCTTCGCAAAAACACCTCTCCGTAAGGGCGTGTCACGAGCCGATTGTCACAAATCACAATAACACCGTAATCTTTTGTGTCGCGGATCAACCGCCCAACCCCTTGCTTTAATGTGATGACGGCATCGGGTAATTGAACGTCGGCAAATGGGTCTCCGCCTCGGAGTTCACAATCTTCAATCCTAGCACGTAATAGCGGGTCATCCGGTGCAGTAAACGGGAGTTTATCGATGATCACGCAGGTCAATTCATCCCCTCGGACATCCACCCCTTCCCAAAAACTACTCGTCGCCACTAAAACCGCATTCCCCGCGGCAATAAATTGAGCTAACAGTTTATTTTTGCTGCTTTCGCCTTGCATAAGGACAGGCAGCGTAAGCGATGCTTTAAATTCTTCTGCAAGTTCTCGCATCATCAAATGTGAAGTACATAAGAAGAAACAACGACCTTGGTTTTTTTCGATCAGTGGACGCAGCATATTCGCCAATTTCTGTGCACTTCCCCGTTGATTAGGTTCAGGTAAAAATCGCGGGACACACAGTAAGGTTTGGCTTTCATAATCAAAGGGGCTAGCAAGCAACAATGTTTTCGCGTCACTAAGACCGAGTCTGTCTGTAAAATGGCTTAACTTTTCGTTCACGGAAAGCGTCGCCGAGGTGAACACCCAACTAGCCGGCGTACTCGCGATCATTTCACTGAATTTATCAGCGACAGTGAGTGGTGTTAAGGCTAATAAAAAGTGACGTCCGTAGCTCTCAAACCAGTAACTATAACCCGGAATGGTGACATCCTTTAAGCGGTTAAGACGGTTGCGATAAATCGTCACGCGCTCGAAAATAGAATCCAAACTTTGGGAGCGTCCTAATGACGTTTTGATAACTTCATAACAGAGCTCAAGCGCATCATCGAGTAGCGTTAACGCCCGCTGAACTTCCGACAATTTCAGTAATTCCCGTAAATTACCTCGGAAGCTGTTTTCCCCTAAATTAAGGCGAAAATCCAGTGTGCTTTGCGTCAGTCGATCAGCACTTTTTTGCAATTGGGCTTGGTCTTTTAGCTCTGTACGATACGTCATGATCATATCGCGAGCTAAATCTAACAATTGCCGGCTACTGAGTTGCTGACCAAAATATTGGCTTGCAATATCAGGGATTTGATGGGCTTCATCGAAGATCATCACATCTGCTTGGGGGATCAACTCCCCAAAACCGGTATCTTTCACCACTCTGTCTGCCATAAAAAGATGGTGGTTAACGACCACAACATCGGCATCAAGAGCTTTACGACGTGCTTTGAGTACAAAACACTCTTGGTAGCGGGGGCAATCGCTGCCTAAGCAGTTATCGTTGGTGCTAGTGACTAAAGGCCAAACGGGGCTATCTTCAGCAATATCATGGCAGGTACTGGTATCCCCTAGTTCTGATTCAATGGACCAACTGCGTAATCTCACAACCGCAGCGAGGATCTCCGGTTCGAGGCTACCTCCACCTAGGGATTGCTGGTCTAACCGTTCAAGACACAGATAATTTGAGCGTCCTTTTAATAGCGCCGTTTTACCTGTGTAGCTCATCGCATCGATAATTGTAGGGAGGTCGCGGTGATAGAGTTGGTCTTGTAGTGCTTTCGACCCCGTAGAGACAATCACTTTTTTGCCGCTACGTAATGCAGGGACGAGGTACGCATAGGTTTTTCCTGTTCCTGTCCCCGCTTCAGCCACCAGCACATGCTGCTGCTCAATAGATTGAGTAACCGCGTCAGACATGGTGACCTGCGCAGCTCGAGGTTGGAAACCGGGAATTGTTTTTGCTAGAAAGCCATCTGCTGAAAAGTCGTTAGACACTACGAACCTATATTGCTTACCGTTGATGGACACACTTTACCATGAGTTCAAGATGGCTGCTGAGCTAATTATCGTTTCATCAATGAACTGATTTTCATCATAGTAGCAAACTGATATCCTTGTTCAGCATTGATAATAAGGAACAATTATGACTATTGAACGCATTGACCCAGATACCCGTTGGTCTGAAGCTGTTATCCACAACAACGTGGTCTACTACACTAGCGTCCCAGAAAAACTGGATGGCGACATTATTATTCAAACCGCAGATACCTTAGCCGCTATTGATGTCATGTTAAGCCGTGTGGGTTCCGATAAAAGCAAAATTTTAGATGCGACTATCTTCCTTGCAGATAAAGCAGATTTTGCTGGCATGAACCAAGCGTGGGATGCATGGGTTGTTGCGGGCAGTGCACCTGTTCGTTGCACTGTTCAAGCGGCACTGATGAAGCCAGAATATAAAGTTGAGATCAAAATCGTTGCGGCGATTGATTAGTCTTAATTGATACTTGAAAAAGAATCATCAGCCAAATGGCGCTCACCTTAAGTGAGCGCCATTATTTTTTTAACGGGATAACTTGACCTTTCATTTTCTCACTTCACTTATTTTTTCAGTTTCATTGCGTATCGCCATATGACGGCAGTAACGAGCTTTGGCCTTTATTTTACCTATCCATTTGATTTATTATTAAAAGTAAAAATGTATTATTTAGAGTCTTTACTGTTTCTCATATTCTTTTTTCATCTCAAATGAAATGTGTATTTCTCTACACAGTAGGAAGTAATAAATCTTTACATGAAAATAGGAATGAATATTATTATCACCATCATGTGAAGTAGGAATTCTAAAATGTCTTTCAAGATCAATTCAAGCTTAGTTTTTATTATTACCATTTTGCTGGGGGCTATTCCTCTTTCTGCTATATGGTTACACATGATACCCAACATAGTAATAATAAACATTAGTAATTGGATAGGTGAGATACCTGTAATTTACTCAGATTATTATCGAAATGAAAGCTATCTATCCGCTTTATACTGCAAAATGGCACCTTTTTTTTCCATTCCATACTATTTGATTGTATGGAATTCTATAGAAATAAAAAAAGAACATTTTAAATTATATAATAAAGGGATAGTTACAACCATATTTGGTTATTTTAGTATAATTTCAATCACTTTTATTATTACATATATTAATTACTTCTTAAACTATAACATGTCAAATGGAAATGTAAATTTACGCTCAATTTCTGCTTTTGAATTTACTTCATTCCTTTATTATTACGCTATCTTTATATCAGTCTTCACCATTACTTGCGCTACAGTAAATGCATTTCTATTTCTACCTATTAAATATAAAAAATTAAATACAGAATAATTCATAATTATGAATTTAAAAATACCTTTATGGAATAATTTCTTTATTTATTGCAGCAGCAAAATCAGCATCAATATAAGATGTAATCACAGCGGTTAATATGATGGCAGATACAGATAAAAGTGTTACTGAAATAGTAACCGGTAATAATAAGCTTAGGCTTGCTGATGTAAATGCTAATACAATAGGTGATGCAACTCCTGCTAATGCCATAGCTTCAATTTCCAAAACTAGAGGTCTCCAGTTTCCCGTTTCAAACCCCTCTTCAACCTTAGTTTTTATTTTTTCAAATTTCAAAAATTTATCCGCAAGCTTAAAAGAGCCACCTAGTTTATATAAATTCTCCGATAACTTCTTTCCATCTATAAATTTTATAGCCTGAGAAATGGCGGGAAGGTCTTTCTTATGAACTTTAAGGTATGGGTGATTTATTGTTCTCTCTAAAATTTTTAGCGCATCACTTGAATTTTTTATTTTTTTACCTTTAAAATTATTTAATTCATTAATTATTTTATCAGATGCAACCTTATATTTATCTCCAATAATTTTAGATGTTTTATCACCAATATCTGAAATTATTTCTGATGCTGTCTTAATAGCTTCATTTATTTGTAATTTTATTATTTCCTCTTTGGCTTTACCTTGAATTTTTTTCAATTCCTCATCAGCTTGCCTTTTGGCTATTGCTTCATCAATAATAGTATCTAATGCTAAATAGCTTTCTAAATCCTTAGGCATCATTTTGTAAAAACTTTTAGAAGCTCTATTGAAATCATTTTTTCTCAAAGCATCTATCATTTCAGGGTAGTTTTTAATATTTCTAGCACCATCTAAAGTATTTAAATATGTTAATACCGCAGATGTTTTAGAATTAATCTTACTGAATATTGAACTCTTAATGTGTTTATCAATATATATTTCCTTTCCATTTACCACCTTCCTATTCAACATATCAAATAAATTCATATACTTTGAAAACATTTCCTGCCTAATCTTTAGCGTTGTAACAATGCCATTTTTTTTAAGAACACCCGCGAGTTGATTTTCAACTTTATTACGATACTCATCAAAAACCTTTGTAAATGGAACTCCTATCGTTTGGCTTTTAACCATTATTTTTTTAAGCTCTTTATCATTAGGCTTTTTTAGTAAATCATCGCACAATCTTTTAAAATAGACACAATTTACCTCACCACACACAGGACAAATCATATCTTTCTTCATGCAGTATATATTCACCGCATCACTTAATGAAATATTTCCATATTCTGTAGAAGCCGTTCCATCATAAATCAATCTATCGTGAAAATTACTATGTGGGGTTACTATCATTACATCATTCATGATATTTCCTTTCTATGAGCATAAAAAATAAATATATTTATTAAATAAAATCAAAATCAATCGCATGCAATATATAAAATATAATAGTCTTCATTATAAAAATGTAAATATTATCTTCATTGCTGATTTTTAAAAATAAACATACCTTTTCAGTCATTCCATCTAAAATATGATAGATATAAATAAATTTTCTACTCTGAAGGGGGTAATGCTTTTTTTCATAAAAATGAATTAATAAAATAAAGAGAATCTAATTTTTCACAAAAACTAGTGAATACTGTAGTAAATCCATTTTTGAAAATGATGTCTTGATTGAATTGTAAAATAGCCACTACAACTAGTGTCTTTACAATTAACGGATATATCAAAGAGTTGACTAGACTGAGCTATTGAGATGCTATAATCCTCACTTAAACGCGTTTGGTAACCTTTAATTGTTGCGTTACCTTGCCCACAGGCCGCCGAATAGCTGCTATTGGGAAAATAAATAGAGATAAAATTATTTTCATTAACGTATGAATAAATAATCATATATTATTCTATGGACATTAGATCAATATTTTAAAATTTTCATTTCACTAAAATTATTAACTTTAGATGTAATTATATATTAAAAAGCTATTAATACTATATTGTAGAATAAGCACTAATAGCTTTAAGAATTGTATTATCCGTTACGACATTTTAATCAATACCATACCGATAAGTAGGAATACTAGCCCACCCCAGCCTTTATAGTTCAAGCGCTGATTAAACAGGATCCAGCCGGCAGCAACTGTGGCGATTAAACCGAATGCTCCCCATAAGGCATAAGCGACTGACAGTTCGATTCCCTTCACTGCCTGCGCCAGTGCACTAAATGCCCCTAATACGGCAATGAGAGACAAAATTCCTAACCAATAACGTCTAAAACCATCCGACATTTTTAAAAATACGTTGGCAAGAATTTCCAGTACCACTGCGAGGATCAAAAATGCCGCATGCCACCATTCAAATTGACTGGCCATATTACACCTCCGATTTAGCGGTCTTTGTCACTAAAGCTCGGGCTTTGGCGGAATCAACCGCATTTTTAGCAGCTTGTTTTACCTTCTGAGCTGACTGGCTAACAGTCGCTTTTTTGGTGCCTGATTTGATCAATGCAATACCCGTGATCAGGAAAACTAATCCACCGACTTTCATCGGTGACAGTGATTCTCCAAACCACAGCACACTGAAGGTAGTGATCAACAGAACGCCAACCCCTTCCCACATCGCATAAGCGACACCCAGTGCCACTTTTTTTACCGCAACCGCCAGTAAAATATAGGAAGTCGCAATCATCACATACATCACTGCCATGCCAGTGAAATCACCGCTTACACTGGCATGTTTCATTGATAACGTACCAATGACCTCAGTCACGATAGCTAATGCTAAAAATATCCAATAAATCATTATAGTATCCCTCTAGATACAGCTTCGCCATAGCCTGTTTTTTGAACAAGATAGAAAGGCAATGAGCTTGATGCTTAAGCTTTAAGCTGTTTAAAATTCAAATAAAAACAAAAGAATGCTGATTTTATTCAGCGGATTGAATAATCTAGAAGGACGCTATAATGCGCCACACCAGTGATGCTCACTGGAAAGAATAGCGGAAAGGAAAAGCTTGTGTGTTGATCTTCTTTGGGACTTACTGATCTTTATGCTAGTCACGCTAAGCATGATATCTCATTCATTTCATCGGATGGACATCCATCCAAGTTACTCCGAACCCTCATATAATTGTTAGTTTCAAGCTATTTCTATCATGCCAAAATTATTAAGTCAATGAATACAAACACTTTTTGAATTCCTCATATTTATGCATAAATATTCATTAATATACTAAGCAATACAGTGGCAGCGTCTATTTTGCGAATAATTCCGTTATTTTTCTCGCATTTATTTTTAGAGGATCTAAGCAAAAAAATTTTTTATCACCCTTTTTTATGCTGTAACCATCCCATTCAATATGAATTTTTTCGGTTACCATTGACAATCAACGCCAACACGCTTCTTATCGTGTTATCCGTTAGAAAATAGCAATAATGAACACCAATAAGAGAGAGTCATGGATACCTTTACGCTAACGTCAAATAGCTTTCAAAACGCCGCCGATGCCACCCCACTTCCTTATGATGTCGTCTCCATTCAATCACAAGTTGTGTATGGCAGTGTCGGTAATAGCATCGCTGTGCCTGCATTGACCAAACAGGGATTACGCGTTGCTGCGGTTCCCACCGTTATTCTAAGCAACACACCCCACTATGCTACTTGTTATGGTGGAGAATTACCCGGTGAATGGTTTCGCGGTTATTTACAAGGCTTCGTTGAACGCGGCAGCTTAAACAGCGTTAAAGCCATTTTAACGGGTTATTTAGGTTCACCAGATAAAGCTCACGACCTTGCAAATTGGCTCGCCTCTGTGCGTGAGCAACACCCTAAAATGCCCGTCATTGTCGACCCTGTCATGGGAGATGAAGATAGTGGCTTTTATATTCCTCCAGCGATTGCCGATGTTTATCGTCATGAAGTCATCCCACTCGCGACGGGAATTATCCCGAACAAATTTGAGCTTTCCACACTCAGTGGGCAAGAGATCAATAATCTAGACGATGCCACCCGTGCGGCTCGCTCGTTGCTTAAAGGTCACACTCAGTGGGTCATTATTACAAGCGCTTTCCAACCTGATGATGAAAGTATTGAAGTGGTTTGCGTAACTAAACAGGATGTCGCCGTTATTCGCCATAAACGTTACCCTGTCACTCCAAAAGGCACTGGTGACCTATTCGGCGCTGAGCTTACGGCTCAATTATTAGCCGGTTTATCGGTTCCTGATGCGGCTAAAATGGCGTGTTTACGTATCGAGCAAGGCATCATTCATATGGCTGCGACAGGTCGAAGTGAATTAGTACTGTAATCACGTAATTTTAGGGTTATCTGGATAAATAATATCGGGATAACCCTCTTATTATGAAAGATAAATTGAATCACAAACGGCATACTTCTATTCCGATTCATGAGTGACTATAAAGGATTAGAAAATGCTATTGAAGTCTATTACCCATCGCCCCATTCCTAAGAATCAGCAAGCTAAAATTTCTCATTTAAAAACAACTTTAGAATTAGATAAATACTGTATGGTTGACATGAAAAACACAACAAACTCATTTACTTTGAATACTGGTGAGAAGCAGTTAAATCTTCGACGAAGTGAAGTTCAATGGCTAGCGATGATTGCTAACATGGAAGGCAAAATATAAACCATGTAGTGATAAAATAATGGCGGGAATTATTCCGCCATTTCTTCAAGATACTTTATATGAGCAAAATATTACTCAAACTCATTCCACGAACGACCATCACGAGCAATCATTGCTACTGAAGCAATTGGCCCCCAAGTTCCCGCTTGGTACGGCTTAGGCGCGTCGTTATCCATTGCCCACGCTTCCATAATGGAATCGACCCACTTCCATGCTTCTTCCACTTCATCACGGCGAACGAACAATGCTTGAATACCGCGCATGGCTTCTAATAATAAACGCTCGTAAGCATCCGCAAGATGCGTTTGGTTGAAGGTTTCAGAGAAGCTCAAGTCCAGTTTAGTGGTCTGTAAACGGTGTTTATGATCCAAGCCTGGCGCCTTGTTCATAATTTCAATATCGATCCCTTCATCTGGCTGTAGACGAATGGTCAATTTGTTTTGTGGTAAATCTTGGTAGCTTTCAGAGAAAATATTCAGTGCCGGCTTTTTAAAATAGACCACAACTTCTGAACATTTTGCAGGTAAGCGCTTACCCGTACGCAGGTAGAATGGGACGCCTGCCCAGCGCCAGTCATCAATATCCACACGTAAAGCCACAAAGGACTCTGTCTGGCTTTGCTTGTTGGCGCCTTCTTCTTCTAAGTAGCCTGGTACTTTCTTACCTTGCACAAAGCCCGCAGTATATTGACCGCGTACCGCTTTCTCACGTACGTTTGTGTGGTCAATGCGACGTAAAGAACGCAGCACTTTCACTTTTTCATCACGAATACGGTCAGTGGTTAAGTCTGCAGGCGGTGACATGGCAATCATCGTTAAAATCTGCAGCAAATGGTTTTGCACCATATCGCGCATCTGACCAGCTTGGTCAAAGTAACCCCAACGACCTTCGATACCGACTTCTTCCGCAACAGTGATCTGCACATGGTCAATGGTGCGATTATCCCAGTTATTAATAAACAGTGAGTTCGCAAAACGCAGTGCCAGTAAGTTTAAAACCGTTTCTTTACCTAGATAGTGGTCAATTCGGTAAACTTGGCTTTCATCGAAATATTTAGCCACTTCGTTGTTAATCTGCTGAGATGAAGCTAAGTCTGTTCCTAATGGTTTTTCCATTACCACGCGGTTCGGTTGCTTGTTCAGCCCTGCATGACCCAGTCCCTGACACATTTCACCAAATGTACTTGGTGGCATCGCGAAGTAGTGGATGGCAGGTTGTTCGTCTTGTTTGAGCATATCCGCTAAACGAACGAAGTTATCGGTTTCACTGACATCTAAATTACAGAAATCTAAGCGGGCGCTTAAACGCTCCCACAGAGCAGGGTCTAGCTCTTCTTTCAAAAAGTCATTTAAGGCTTTTTGCACAAATTCTACATAATCGTTTCGTTCCCATTGGGCACGACCAACGCCGATAATACGAGTATCTGGATGGATATAACCTGCTTTTTCCAGTTGATACAGTGATGGAAGTAACTTGCGACGCGCTAGGTCACCTTTAGTGCCGAAAATAATCAGGTCACAAGCTTGAGCAGCATTATGTACCGCCATGTTGGTTCTCCTCAATCTGCGGAATTTAGAAACTATCTGATTAGAGCCCAGAGAAAACAAGGGAGTATTTCACTCTAATGAGATAGGTTCTGAGTATCGTTTTTATAAAAATACAATCGGTTGCCTGCTAATGTACCCGTTTGCTCCTGCTCAGTAAATATTGATGACGCTGGTCACAGTTTTTATGCTGAAAAATACAGCATACCCAGACATCAATAAAATTTTTTATCACTGAATGCTTCCAGCTTTGTTGGAAAATCACGGTTTATGTAGCGAGTTTACTCAGTTGAAAATTAGATACGGGTCATATTTTCGTAAAAAAGCCATTAGTTACGCTCAGTGCATAGATAGCTTACAGCCAACACGTAGTATATTTTCAGTCATATCCGGATGTTAATGCCACCATACGCTGATGGCAGAAATATTTCTCCTTTTGCTGAAATAGGCACTTTTGCTATATGAATATTTTAGAACAAATGAAAACTAGCCTCGATTTTTTGAGTAAATCAGAAAAAAAAGTGGCGGAAGTCATTTTAAGTATGCCCCAAAGTGCTATTCATTTAAGTATCGCTGCATTGGCCCAATTGGCGGATGTCAGCGAGCCTACCGTCAACCGATTTTGCCGCAAAATGGAAACCAAAGGGTTTCCTGACTTTAAATTAAAATTAGCGCAAAATCTCGCCAATGGCACGCCTTACGTTAATCGCCATATCGAAGAGACAGACACCGTCAATACCTATACTCACAAGATTTTCGAATCCGCAATGGCCGGGTTAGACAATGTCAAACATACCCTCGATACTCATGTCATTAATCGCGCCGTTGATTTACTGACTCAAGCGCGAAAAATCAGCTTTTTTGGGTTTGGGGCTTCTGCGGCGGTTGCCCACGATGCGATGAATAAATTTTTCCGTTTTAATATTCCAGTCATATACTTTGATGATATTGTCATGCAACGCATGAGCTGCATCAATAGTAGTGAGGGGGATGTGATTGTGTTGATTTCTCACACAGGACGCACAAAAGCCTTAGTCGATATGGCGCAACTCGCTCGCCAGAATGATGCGACGGTCATCGCAATTACCTCTGAAGGTTCTCCTCTCGCCAAAGAAGCCAACTTATCGATTATTATTGATGTCCCTGAAGATACGGATATGTACATGCCAATGGTCTCTAGAATGGCACAGCTTGCCGTCATTGATGTATTAACCACTGGATTTACTTTGCGTAGAGGCGAAAAATTTAGAGATAACTTGAAACGGGTCAAAGAAGCGTTACGCGATTCGCGGTTTGATAATGTCTGAAAGATGGAAATGACAATGTTAAAAGCGGTTTCTTAATTCTACCGGGCCCAAAGAGTTTTTATTCTCCCGATGGCTTTAAGAAATTTGCTGTATATAATAGCTGTGCTCGTGTCAGCACCCCTATTTGCAGTAAATAGGTTTCGAAATGGAGTGAAATGGTTTCACTTATATTTGTACCATTACAGGTCACGGAGTAATACATGTCTAGACGGCTTAGAAGAACTAAAATTGTTACAACCCTTGGTCCAGCAACCGATCGTGATAATAATCTAGAAAAAATTATCAATGCTGGGGCTAACGTTGTTCGCCTTAACTTCTCTCACGGAACTCCTGAAGACCACATGGCGCGCGCAAATAAAGTGCGTGAGATAGCGGCTCGATTAGGGCGTCACGTCGCTATTCTTGGGGATCTACAAGGTCCGAAAATTCGTGTTTCTACTTTTAAAGACGGTAAAGTTTTCCTCAATGTTGGTGATAAATTCACACTGGATGCCTCATTAGGTAAAGGTGAAGGCGACCAGCATAAAGTGGGTATCGACTATAAAGGTCTGCCTGCTGACGTTGTACCTGGCGATATTCTCCTACTGGATGATGGTCGCGTGCAGTTAAAAGTTCGCGAAGTTCAAGGTTTACAAGTTTTCACCGAAGTCACTGTTGGTGGACAACTTTCCAATAACAAAGGCATCAATAAACTCGGTGGTGGCTTATCCGCAGAAGCGCTGACAGAGAAAGACAAAGCCGACATTATTACCGCCGCTAAAATCAATGTGGATTTTTTAGCTGTCTCTTTCCCACGCTCAGGTGAAGATCTGGATTATGCTCGCCGTTTAGCGCGTGATGCAGGCTGCGAATGCCAAATTGTTGCCAAAGTTGAACGTGCTGAAGCAGTTGCGACTGACGACATTATGGACGAAGTGATCCTTGCATCTGACGTTGTGATGGTTGCCCGTGGTGACTTAGGAGTTGAGATTGGTGACCCTGAACTGGTTGCCGTACAGAAGAAATTAATTCGTCGTTCCCGTCAGTTGAACCGCGTGGTGATCACTGCAACTCAAATGATGGAATCGATGATCACCAACCCAATGCCAACTCGTGCAGAAGTGATGGACGTGGCAAACGCCGTCTTAGATGGAACCGATGCAGTGATGCTATCTGCGGAAACTGCCGCAGGACAATACCCAGCGGAAACAGTCGCCGCTATGGCTCAAGTCTGTTTTGGCGCGGAAAAAATGCCAGGTCTAAATATTTCAAAACACCGTTTAGACGCTGAATTCGAAAGTTCAGAAGATGCGATAGCAATGTCAACCATGTATGCCGCTAACCACCTAAAAGGTGTTAAAGCGATCATTGCGATGACTGAATCAGGTCGTACCGCACGTATTATGTCGCGTATTAGCTCTGGCTTGCCAATTTTTGCGATGTCTCGCCATGAAAAAACATTGAACCAATGTTCACTGTATCGTGGTGTCACCCCCGTATTTTGCAGCACGCATACTGATGGTATTGCGGCAGCAAGTGAGGCCATCGCACGATTACGTGACAATGGCTACTTGATGGTTGGTGATACGGTTATCGTGACTCAAGGTGACCAAATGGGCACCATCGGCAGCACCAATACCTGCCGTATTTTAGTCGTTGAATGATAATCTAGCCGTTCAATTTATCGTTATAGAGGGAGCTTAGGCTCCCTTTTATTTTGTCATCTCAATGATATTGCAGATTGAATTGCAACGTCCCATCTGCCTTTCCCCCACGTGTTTTCTCTGCAGTTTGAATATAGGCCGCTTCTAACGGAATAACGTAGTGTTGCGCTTGATTTAAGCGGGAAACTTGCACCATTTGATTCAGTTTAATGGGTTTTCCTTTGTGTTTAATTTGAATGCCAAAGCCTTTTGCAGTTTTCTGATGATTCGGATTATTGAGTGCAATCGTTCCACCTAATCCACTCGCATCAGCCATTCCCATAAAACGGATCTTTATTGGCGAGGATTCATCACATTCAAGCTCAATTTTGAATCGTTTACGGCTATTCGAAACTGTCATACCCACCCCATTGGCGCCTGACTTTTCCACTTGACCAAAGGCGACATTGACTACCCGATTTTTCACTTCACATCCATTAGCAATCACATTAATCGGTGACAACCAAATTTTTGGCTCAACATTTCCAAATGCATCCTGAGTAATAAACTTATCATTAAACACAATCAACATCGCGGCACTAGTCGATTGTAATAATTGAGAATTCACTTGAGGGCGGATTTTATAGAATGCGGCCTTCAAAGTAACACTGTAATTGCCCCTTGATTCGCTACTTGGGCACAGTAAACGATTCGCCGGATTTCCATCGCGGTTATTTTTACCATTCACATATCCCCTCGCTGAACACGGGCTATTAACTGAACCGTGCAATGCAAAGCCGATACCTGAGAGGCCAATTTCTTTAATGGCACCGACCCCAGCAATCTGATAATGATCATCAAAGATCCCGGGTAAATTAATTCCCACTCGCGTTGTCCCCGATTCATTCCACCATACCCATGGCGTATAAGTTCCCAGCTCTATTGTCGCAATGTGTGAGTTAATAGGCGCATTTTTAGGAACATACAACGCTTGAGATATCGGTACCGTGTAAGATGAAAATTCAGCTCGATAGTCTGCGAGAATTCTTGGTGAGAACAGCAACATAATGGCGTAGATAGCGCTGGAGATAGCAAATTGTTTCATAAGCCTCCTTATTGGCAAGTCCCTTCGATAAATTGGATATTTGGATTGTTCAAATCAATCTGAAGAGGCAACTTGCACTGCTGTGTATGCGCATCTCCCCACTTAACTTGAACAACGCTCTGCGCAGGAACCCCGCTCAAATAAACTTCTCCGTCATTCGCTACAATGCCCGATGAGACGATATGCTGCTGTTCGAGAATATTAACTTGAGTACCAAATCCGAGTAACTGGCTATTTTTCTTCAGTTTTAATACCACTCGCCCACCACGCTTCGCTTTGAGATCCACCAAAACAATTGCACCGCTTGTGGGAACAACAGTTGCTGAATTCAATTCCACATCATCATTACCCTTTAACGTCGAGGTATCTACGCTTACTTTATTGCGCTCATAGCGCGTTAACATCGGGATCACCGCATACCCTTGCCCATTGGTATGCAGTGAAGGCACGTTATTCACTTTCAAATTATCAATATCTTGCGCTTTAACCAGTCCAATGGCATCGGAAAACGCCCGTGAAGCAGTCACTCCATCTTGATGAAATAACAGCGATCCAGTCGCCGCAGCATGAATAGTTTGATATTCGGGGGCATAATCCCAACCAGCGCCAAATTCACCGTGAGAGGTTAAATAATTACCACGAATACCATGGCTGAATTGTCGATTTTTATGATGATATTGTTGAGTAATATCGTATTGTAATTGATTGGCATTGAAGGCTGAGCCATTCAAGCTAACTGTACTTATTCCGCCGGCATTACGGCTCGTGTTGTGGCTATAAACACCCCAGTACGCATTTTCTTTCCAACGAAATGGCATACTGCAATTAAAGGAGAACAATTTATCCACCCTATGGGGATTATTTTGTTCAGAATGAGAATAGGAAAAACTGTAATTAATAGATTTATACTGAGAGCTAAAACTGACCGTAAGGTTATTATCGGCCCCTGACTGTCCCCAGTACTTTTGCTGATATCCATTAATGTTTAAAGATCCCCATTTCCCTAACGCTTGGCTCAAAGCAATCTGTAACCGTTGTTTTTTTGATATTCGGTCAATGCTTATGGCTTGAAAAAAGGCATGGTTTATATCTGGCTCTAAAGCGTATTGAGCGGATAAATTCAGTCCCGTCGCTGTATTTTGAATATATTTGGTATATTGAAAACGGTAGGTTTGATCCGTCATTTTTGCATATTGCTGCCAGTGTGATTGTGAGTATTTCATATCCAGTGAAATCCCCCCGAAATAACCTAAACTCACTCCAGTTCCTAAAACATAAACTTGTTCATCTTCTGAGATAAGCGCACCACCTAATAACGACACATTGCCATAATTTGCTAAATTGATTGGCAGACCATAGATCCCAGAGAATTGAATAAAATAAGGTTTTTGCGTCCCTTTATCTTCTCGATATTTTCCAAGTTCAATGCTGTATTTTAATGAACCTTCCCTTTGCATGATGGGAGCATTAGAAAAAGGTTGGGTAAATGTTCTTATTGAACCATTTGCTTCGGCGACCATAACCTGTAAATCGCCACTGAACGACGTTGGATAAAGGTCATTCAATATAAATTCCCCAGCAGGTACCGACGTTTGATAAATAATCTGGCTATTTTGGCGAACAGTGACCACCGCATTAGTATTTGCAACACCATTAACGACAGGAGCAAATCCACGGCGACTTTGCGGTAACATGCTTTCTTCCGACATTAGCTTGATACCACGATATTGAAAAGCATCCATGATCCCGTTATCAGACGCTGTTTCTCCAATAATTAAATGACTTTTAAAATCACGAATATCCCGCTCTAAGAAGGTTTGCAAACTATGCAAAATAATCTTTTCATTCGTGTCATTGTAATAACTATGATTACGTAGCCTCCAAGCGCCCCAGTTAATTCCATTTCGTAGACCTACATAAATATTTTGTTGTCTGTTTGGGCTTCCCCACGCTCGATTAAACCGTGCTGAATAGTTAATAAACATCCCGTTGACCCCATCGTCCCATTCAGCGGCGTCAATATAGCCTCGGCTCGCCATTTCCATAGCAATTTGAGGAATACTAATATCTAATCGGTTTGAAAAGAAATCATGGTGAATGTCACTACCATCAATTAATTGCTTAATATCTAAAAATTTGTCGATTGAAGAGATTTCACTTTCTTGTAATAACATTGAAGGTTTGACACCCCAACTTATTAACTGATCTTTATTTATCTTGGGTTTTAGTTTTTTTTCTTCATCATCGTAAATAAATTCAATCAATTCATCTGCTATTTTATTTCCATTAACATAAATATTGACCTGATAACGACCAGGGAGTTGCCCTTCTGTTGTAGAGAGATAGTTTAATATTAAAGGGTCTGATAGCTGATTTTCAATTCCTGTATTAACTGCATTGATATCAAATAGTTCACTTGCGCAGAGGATTGATGGAAACCCAATTGATGAAAGAAATGTAATCTTAATAAAAATGATTTTCTTACTGTACAACCAGTTTTTGATTAAATGGTGTGTTTCCATACACTAGCTCTTGGTTATTTTCTTTTCCACAATAGCACCATAGTCATTGATAAATTCGACAGTAACTACATGCCCCTTATCCATTCTTCTTTTTAAAATATAATTATCTACCCATGGGTAGACCATTTTCGTTCCTTTGATACTCTCACCATTAATTAAAATACTTTTAATTGATAAATGATATGGTGTTTTATTATTGATTTTTACTCCATCATTCTCTTTTGTTAAAATTATATTTTCAAAATTCAATGGTTCAATATCGTTTGAACGTAGAAAAAGCTTAAACTGAGAATTAATAATAATCTGCAGCTCATTTTCAATACTCTCATCCTTAGGAGGGATTGATTTTATATTTAATAAAAATATTTTCTCTTGATTAGATGAAAGTGACTGACCTAAATACGCAATTCTTGCTGCTCCATAACTGTTTGGCTCAACACGAAATAAAGCTGGTGTTGCAATAAATGGCGCTTTAATATCTTCATTAAATCCTGTTACCCAACTTTGGATTAGAAAAGGTTTTTTTTCATTACTATTAAAGATTGGAATTGAAATTTCTCGTTTATTATCCATATAAACAAAACGAGTTCCTCCTACGCTGATCCCAGAAGCAGATGCTAAAGAAATAAAACAGAAAAAAAATAAAACAGCTGAATAAATTATTTTCATATGAGAGCCAACATAAAATAAGTATGGGTGACAAACGTCACCCAGCATATTATTGATATTGAATACTATAAATTGCGCTGCTATTCGCTTGCCCCGCCGTTGCTGCACCTGTAGCTTTAAATGCTGCAACATACTCCAACTCTGCCGAATTTCCTGCTAAAGCAACCTCTTTGCTATCTTCGTACAATTTAATCTGAGAAGTTGCATTTTTTTCATACAGGGCGATACCCACGTTTTTTGCTGTTCCAGCACCATGATGTAACGCCAGAATATCTTGGTCAACCGCATCACGGTTTCCAGCGAAATTAACCGTGACTTTGGTATCTTCAGGGCAATCCACAAGTTTAATTGTGAAATTCGTTAACCCAGCCATTTCTCCAGCGGAAGATAAACTTTTGGTTGATACTCGACCAAGATCAACATTTAAGTTACGTGATTGGCTATCTACGGTACAAGCTTGCTCCGTTATTTCTCCCGTAAAATTAATCACACCAGAAGCAAGCACTGTCGGTGCCATCGTGATAGCCAAACTCACTCCCAATAAATTTAGAGCTTTATTTAGAATATGCATAATATTTCCTATAAATAGAATGTATGTTTTTAAATTTATCTTTCGAAAATGAAATATAATCTATATTTTTTGTTCGCCAGAAATATAGCATCACCATTCAATTAAGTTAATGAATGGTTATATTGAATTTTTTTAATCTAAATCAAAAATACTTATATACTTTATAGAATAAATTTAAAACTAAAATCAATTAGTTTCATAATCATTAAATAGGTAATTTATGATTATATCATTTATTATGGGGCTCTTATTTCTATACATATAGAATTGGTATCTAAAATTAAAAATATCATTCTCAACTTCTTTTAGGATATTCTCCTCTATCAATTCATGAATAATATCCCTTGGAAACCAAGAGTAACCGACTGAATTCCTAGTTAATTTAATCGCTGTTTCAGTATTTGTGACCTTAACGGTTTGGTGACTTCGTATCTTATCTTGAAAAGTAGTAGACAACACTATATGCGGTGTTTTTTCCAGTTTATGTCTAATTTTATCTTTCGTGCATCGCTGTAAATAATGATTAGGTTCTGTAACAAGAACTGCATCAACCTCCCCTAAAAAGATGGGATTTAATGAACTTACATAATGATGAGATATCAATAAATCAAACTCTTTGGATAATAAGATATCTTCTCGATTGAGAAGTGTTTTAGTTAGTTCAACATCATAGTCTTTTCTACTTTTTATTAGACTTCCAATTTTCTTTAATAGGTCATCACTGCTATATAACGAATCTATTATTATCTTTATTTTATTGTTTATTTTTTTATTTATTAATTTCGCGGCTATTTCTAATGCAATCGCTTTATTGGTTACTTCTCGTGATAATGTTAATAACGCTTCACCCTGTTCTGTTAATACGGCGCGTCGTTTTTCTACTACAAAGATTTCAATATCTAATATTTGTTCTAGTTTACTAATGGTATAACTAATCGAAGATTGTGTTTTATGTAATACTTCAGCCGCTTGCGCGAACCCACCATAATCGACCACAGCTTGCAAAGTTATCCACTGGTCTAATGTTGTTTTCGTTTTATCCATAATGTCTCCAGCCCATTATCTTCCCTTACTTTTATCTCGAGAAGAATATAACAATGTATTTAGAATATCACTCCTCAGCCTTGGACTTTTAGCATTATTTTAAAGTCACCTTTTAAATTAAATTTATTCTCGAATGATATATATAATAAATATTTAGCCCCTAAAAAAACAAAAGCCACGGAGATTATTACCGTGGCTTTTATGATACTGGAAAAGATATCTAGCGATATAAATCCTTTCGTTGATAGGGTTCTATCTCACCTTCCTTGCGCGTTTTCAAGAGCTTAAGGATCCACGTATATTGCTCTGGATTAGGTTCAACTAAAAACTCTAACTCCTCATTCATTCGACGCGCAATATAGTTATCATCTTGCCCATCAATATCATCCATTGGTTCACGAATATAGATATGTAATTGATGATTAACGTGATCGTACACCGGAAATAAAGGAACAATTTTCGCTTTACACACTTTCATCAATCGACCGATAGCGGGTAAGGTCGCTTTATATGTGCCAAAGAAATCAACAAACTCACTGTGCTCTTCCCCATGATCTTGGTCTGGTAGATAAAAGCCCCAGTAACCTTGTCTGACCGATGCAATAAAAGGTTTAATTCCTGCTTCACGAGAATGAAGTCGCCCACCAAAATGGTAACGCGCCTTGTTCCACAAATAATCTGCGACGGGATTTTTCTGGTGATGGAACATAGCCGCCATATTCTGCCCCATCGCAGCTAATAGCATGGCAGGAGCATCTACTGCCCAGCCGTGAGGAACCATAAAAATCACATTGCTTTGCTGTTCCTGCAGTTGCTCAATAATCTGTTTGTTATGCCACTGCGTACGCGCTAATGTACGTTCAGCACCACGAACACACAACTCCGCCAACATAACAAAAGATTGCGGCGCGGTTTCAAACATGCGATCAACCAATACCTCTCTTTGCTGTTCAGTCATGTCAGGAAAACAATAGAGCAAGTTAATTTTTGCACGACGACGAGCGCTTTTTGCCAAACGACCAACCCACTTTCCTATTTTAGCTAACATGGGATCACGGACTTTGACAGGAATGTACGCAAGCGCAACAAACACAGCCGCTCCCATCCAAACGCCCCAATATTTAGGTAATAAATAGGATTTATGAAACGTTGGCACATAGCCCTTTTTGCTGTCGGTATCTTGTTCTTTATTCATGTTATACCCAAGAAATCACGGCTATTTTGATAACCAAAAATGAATGTGTAAGAGCATTACAAAAAAAACTGGCAGACACAAGTATCTGCCAGTTATTGGATGAAGAAACTGAAATGGTTATTTCAATTTAAGCTGAGGTTTAGTCTCTTTGACCAGCTCTAAGTACTCTTTACGTTCTTTACCTGTTAAACCACCTGAGCTTGGTAATTTCGCAGTCAGTGGGTTGACGGCTTGCTGGTTAACCCACATTTCGAAATGGAGATGTGGTCCTGTAGAACGTCCAGTATTACCCGATAATGCAATGCGGTCACCACGCTTCACTTTCTGCCCTGGTTTCACCAGCAATTGACGTAAATGCATATAACGCGTGGTGTATTGGCGACCATGGCGAATAGCAATAAAGTTTCCTGCTGCGCCGCTGTATTTCGCTACAATCACTTCGCCATCACCAACCGCTAATACTGGCGTGCCCACTGGCATTGAGAAGTCGACCCCTTTATGTGGTGCTACACGGCCAGTTACAGGATTAACGCGACGTGGGTTGAAGTGCGATGAAACTCTGAACTGCTTAACCGTTGGGAAACGCAAGAAACCGCGTTCTAAACCATTACCTTCACTGTCATAATAGCGACCATCTTCAGCACGGAAAGCGTAGTAATTTTTACCGCCAGACTGTAAACGCACACCAACTAGTTGACTCTGTTCATGAGTCCCATTGAGCATCTCGCGGCCCATTAAAACGGTAAACTTATCGCCTTTTTTCAGCTTGCTAAAGTCCACCTGCCACTGTAATGCTTTGGTAACTTCACGGCCTTCTGTACGAGTCAAACCCGCTTTCTTTGTGCTTTGAGCAAACGTTCCGTCGATAGAACCGCTCATCACGCTGTTTGTCCAATCGCCTTTACGGATCTCTTTCACTTCTTCAAATTTGTTGGTTGCCCCAACACGTTTGAAGATACGCGTTTCACGGCGAGAAACATCCCATGTTAAGGACTCTAATTCGCCGTCCGTATTCAATGTCCAGCTAAGGGTTTGACCGATTTTTAAATTACGTAATGATTTATGTTGGTTTGAAAGTGTCGCAACATCACCAGCTTCAATACCAAACTGGGTCAAAATAGACGATAAATTATCGCCACTTGAGACAACATATTCATGTGCGAGCGGTGTACCATCCGCATCTGACGCATCGGTGTCGCTATCTGCAACACCTTCATCGGGTAACTGTTCGCTACTATCTTGAATTAAATCATCACCTTCTGCCTCAATCGCAGATTGAGAAAAAGGAATGACGGTATCAGGAGAACTGTCACTTTCATACGTGGTAGGGATATGTACAGGCCGCCAAATCGCGACGGCCATGGTAGCGACAGTGAGCGTGCTCAACACAATTTTATGGGTCTTGGACAAGCCGTTAAATGCTTGCACAATACCACTTGCCATTTGCTGCACTTTAAACTATTCCTCTATGCTTAATTCAGGCAGCTTGCGTATTGTTCTGATAATTGAGTCAGAAACTTCATGTAGCTATCTGGTCCAATTGCCAGCCCACTACCGAGTGGGTCGAGAGTACCCATCTTGACTCCCGTATTTTTCGCTACGCTTTCAATAACCGCAGGTCTGAATTGTGGCTCAGCAAAAACGCATTGCGCTTTATGCTCAACCAGTTGTGTTCGTATTTGATGCAATTTTTGGGCACCGGGCTGAATCTCAGGGTTTATCGTAAAATGCCCTAATGGAGCGAGCTGATAGTGTTTTTCAAAGTAGCCATAAGCATCGTGAAAAACAAAATACCCTTTATTTTGAGCCGGCTTTAAAATACTAGCAATTTTCTTATTGTTTTGCGCCATGTTTTCTTTGAATTTACGAAGGTTTACGTCCAGCTTATCTTTCTGAGCAGGATAAAGCTCTACTAAACGCGCGTAAATATCATCGGCTGCCAAATTTGCAATATCTGGAGACAACCAGATATGCATATTATACTCACCATGGTGATGATGTTCGTGATCCGCATCATGATTAGGTTCATCGGCATGTTGATGGCTATCTTCCTCCTCGTGGTTTTCGGCCATTAATAAGTTATGAATATTTTTCTGCTCTGCCAATGCCAGACGTTTATTCTGGTCTAACACGTTGATTGGCTTCTCTAAAAACATTTCTAATTCAGGTCCAACCCAAACAAATAAATCAGCCTGTTTTATCTTTTTTAAATCCGATGGTTTCAGTGCATAATCATGTGGCGAAGCACCATCTGGAAGTAAAACTTGTGTATCAGTGACACCATCAGCGATCCCCGCAGCAATGAAGGCTAAAGGTCTAATCGATGTAACGACATCGGCGTTGGCTATTGGCAACATCGATGCGGTTAAAACTGAGGTTAACGTAGCTTTGCAGATGAATTTACGGGTAATAAGTTTCGATTTGTGTATCATGAACATTTTCCGTGATCTTAAAATTGAAATGTTATAATATAACACAACTTGATTTCTGCAAGATGTTTTCATATGCAACCACTACTATCTTTAAATAAAATCTCAGTCTCATTTGGCGATAAACCCGTATTAAAGGATGTCACTTTTGCACTTAACAAAGGTGATATCGTGACGTTATTGGGGCCTAATGGTGCTGGTAAATCTACGATTGTTCGCGTGGTATTGGGGCTATTAGCGCCCACATCAGGCACTATCAGCAGAGCCTCATCACTCTCTATTGGCTATGTTCCACAAAAACTGCATTTAGATACCACCCTACCTCTAACCGTGAAGCGGTTTATGATGTTAAAGCAAGGTGTCCGCACGGAACATTTATTACCCGCTCTCGAACGGGTTAAAGCCACGCATCTTATTGATCAGCCAATGCAGAAACTCTCGGGCGGTGAAACCCAGCGCGTTCTGCTTGCGCGTGCTTTGCTCAATAAACCTGACTTGTTGGTTCTTGATGAACCCGCCCAAGGCGTCGATATTAATGGTCAAGTTGCGTTGTATGACTTAATCAATCAATTGAGAACTGAACTCGGTTGCGCGGTTCTTATGGTCTCTCACGACCTACATTTAGTGATGGCAAAAACGGACCAAGTTTTATGTATCAACGGGCACATTTGTTGCTCAGGTACCCCGGATGTCGTCTCTAACCACCCAGAGTTCGTCGCTATGTTTGGCTATCGCGGCGCACAGCAACTGGGTGTTTACCGTCATCAACACAATCACCAACATGACTTAGAAGGTAATGTGATCTCATCCCACCAACATAGCAAGGATTGCCACCATGATTGAGTTACTGCTACCTGGGTGGATTGCAGGTATGTTACTCGCGATTGCTGCCGGCCCTTTAGGTTCCTTTGTGGTTTGGCGCCGTATGTCCTATTTTGGGGACACCCTCGCCCACGCATCTTTGCTAGGTGTTGCCTTCGGTTTGCTACTAAACATTAATCCCTTTTACGCCGTGATCGCAGTGACTTTATTATTGGCCCTGATCCTCGTATGGCTGGAAAAACGTCCTCAACTCGCCGTGGATACGTTACTCGGCATTATGGCTCACAGTTCCCTCTCTTTAGGGCTGGTTGTTGTCAGCCTAATGGCAAATGTCCGCGTTGACCTAATGGCTTACTTATTTGGCGATTTGTTATCAGTAACATACGAAGATATTATAACGATTTTAATTGGCGTGGTTGTCGTTTGTGGGTTGCTTTTTTATCGATGGCGGGCGCTTTTATCAATGACAGTTAGCTCAGAGCTAGCTTTTGTGGATGGAATTAATCTCCAGCGTTCTCGCTTATTATTGATGATGGTGACTGCATTAACTATCGGGATTGCGATGAAATTCGTGGGTGCACTGATTATTACCTCTTTGCTGATCATTCCCGCTGCCACCGCCCGACGTTTTGCCAAAACGCCTGAGCAAATGGCACTCACTGCGATTGGTATTGGCATGATTTCCGTTACTGGCGGATTAACCCTATCAGCATTTTACGATACTCCCGCAGGGCCATCTGTTGTACTCACCTCCGCTATTTTGTTTATCTTAAGTTTGTGCGTAAAAACGAAAAACTAATCTCGACTGCAAATAACAGAGCCACCAATACAAGTTAGCCTCAAATAAAAAGCCCTTGAGTCATTTTTCATGCTCAAGGGCTTTTTCGTGATACCACATTTAATTATCTTTGTATTAAAGACGCTTTTTTGGGTTAAACCTCTTTCGGCGTTAATCCAAAATGAGAATAAGCGTGGGCTGTTGCCATACGCCCTCTTGGCGTTCGCTGGATAAAACCTTGCTGAATAAGATAAGGTTCAAGCACATCTTCGATGGTCTCACGCTCCTCGCCAATCGCAGCGGCAAGGTTATCAACACCCACTGGCCCCCCCATAAACTTATCAATGATGGCCACCAGCAGTTTACGGTCAAGATAGTCAAAGCCTGCCGCATCCACATTCAACATATCCAGCGCTTGGCTCGCAATCAACTCATCAATACTGCCATTGCCTTTCACTTGAGCAAAATCACGCACACGACGTAATAAACGATTGGTGATCCGTGGTGTACCTCGAGAACGCATCGCGACCTGCAATGCCCCTTCTTCGGTGATATCCAGCCCCATATACTGAGCGCTACGTTTTACAATGTGCTGCAAATCATCAACTTGGTAAAACTCTAATCGTTGTACAATTCCAAAGCGATCACGTAGTGGCGAAGTTAATGAGCCAGCCCGCGTAGTAGCGCCAATTAACGTGAATGGCGGTAAATCGATTTTAATGGAACGTGCCGCAGGGCCTTCACCAATCATAATATCCAATTGGTAATCTTCCATGGCAGGATACAAAATTTCTTCAACTACTGGCGAAAGGCGATGAATTTCATCAATAAACAGGACATCGTGAGGTTCAAGGTTAGTCAGCATGGCTGCCAAATCCCCTGCTTTTTCTAATACAGGCCCTGACGTTGTTCGCAAATTAACGCCAAGCTCATTGGCGACAATACCCGCTAATGTGGTTTTTCCTAACCCTGGAGGCCCAAAAATTAATAGATGATCAAGCGCATCACCCCGCATTTTGGCTGCCTGAATAAATATTTCCATTTGATGCTTAACTTGCGGTTGCCCAATATACTCATCCAGTAATTTAGGGCGGATCGCGCGATCAATGGCTTCTTCTTCAGAATGCAGCACTTCAGCAGTAATTAGGCGATCAGCTTCAATCATCGTATTAATCTCTCAATTAAAGTGCTGCGCGTAAGGCATCACGGATCAGGGTTTCAGAATCGCTATCAGGTTTCGCGACTTTACTCACCATACGGCTAGCTTCTTGCGGTTTATATCCCAGCGCAATCAAGGCAGCAGCCGCTTCGGCTTCAATATCTGCTTGGCTTGGCCCTTGGCTCTTCACGCTTGGTAAATCAATATCGCTCACTGAGTTGAAAAGATCCCCATTCAAGCCTTTGAAGCGGTCTTTCATTTCGACCACTAAACGCTCGGCAGTTTTCTTGCCAATACCTGGTAGTTTCACCAGAGAGGAAATCGCTTCTTGCTCAATGGCAGACACAAATTGCTGAGCGGACATACCCGATAAAATCGCGAGTGCCAGTTTAGGGCCTACACCATTAACTTTAATCAGCTCTTTAAATAGTGCGCGTTCTTGCTTGTCATTGAAGCCATACAGCAATTGCGCGTCTTCTCGCACGACAAAGTGGGTAAAAACTATGGCTTCTTGGCCAATTTCAGGTAATTCATAGAAACAGGTCATTGGCATATGAACTTCATAGCCAACACCTTGTAGCTCAAGTAACACAATGGGTGGTTGCTTTTCTAACACGATGCCACGTAAACGACCTATCACACTGAACCCCTTTAATTTGATTAGCGTCTTAAATTTTGACTCTGGTGTTTATACCACAAAAAATGCTGGATGCATATCCAGTCTTCATCTTAATCTTCCGCGAGTTAGCACTAAACGCGGGTCGCCGACTTTCAGTAGGTTTTGATTAAAATGGCAATGCGTGATAGCAATTGCCAGCGCATCCGCAGCATCAGCCTGAGGGCTTGCAGATAACTTTAGGATAGATTTCACCATATGTTGAACTTGGCTTTTTTCTGCCGCGCCCGTTCCCACAACGGTTTGTTTGACTTGGCGAGCCGCATATTCAAAAACGGGAATATTTTGGTTTGCTGCCGCGACAATCGCCACACCACGTGCCTGCCCCAACTTTAGTGCTGAGTCCGCATTCTTCGCCATAAAGACTTGTTCAATGGATAAAACATCAGGTTGGTACTGGGTGATAATTTCCGAGACTCCCGCATAAATACGCTGCAGACGGCTTGGCAAATCATCAACTTGAGTACGAATACACCCACTTCCGAGATAGAGTAATTGCCTACCTTGTTGGCGAATAACACCGTATCCTGTGATCCGTGAACCAGGGTCGATACCCAGAATAATCGCCATATAAAACCTATAGTTGCCCTTTATTAATTTTCATATCATCTTATCCCCATCTAATGGCTGCCACAATGGCAACGAGGGAATATCACCATTTCCACCGAGATTTCAGTGTAAATAGCATTCCTGCCATCATAAATATAGCAAATAAAAGAAAAGGTGAAGATGGGAGAGGCGTTAGAGAAAACAGGCTGGACACAGCCCGCTTTCTCTACGCAGACATCGTCTTAATTACAGTTGCTCAGCAACCTCATCAGAGATATCACCGTTATGATAAACTTCCTGTACGTCGTCTGAATCTTCTAGCATGTCGATCAGGCGCATTAATTTTGGTGCTGTTTCAACATCAAGTTCTGCCTTAATCGATGGGATCATAGAAACTTCAGCGGCTTCGCTAGTGAAACCAGCAGCATCTAGTGCGTCTTTAACAGCACCAAACGTTTCAAAGGTGGTGTAAACATCTATTGCACCATCATCGTAAGTTTCAACGTCGTCAGCACCCGCTTCCAGTGCTGCTTCCATCAGTGCATCTTCGTCCACGCCCGGTGCGTAAGTGATCACGCCACGTTTGGTGAACAGGTAAGATACAGAACCATCAGTCCCTAAGTTACCGCCCGTTTTAGTAAACGCGTGGCGAACTTCGGATACGGTACGGTTACGGTTGTCACTTAAACATTCAACCATAACCGCTGTGCCGCCAGGACCGTAACCTTCATAAATGATGGTTTCCATATTATCGTTTTCATCATTACCCACACCACGCGCAATCGCACGGTTTAATGTGTCGCGGGTCATGTTGTTTGATAATGCTTTGTCCACAGCAGCACGCAAACGTGGGTTAGTTGCGACATCGCCGCCGCCTAAACGTGCTGCAGTGACCAGCTCACGAATAATTTTAGTGAAAATCTTACCGCGTTTTGCGTCTTGCGCCGCTTTACGGTGTTTGGTGTTGGCCCATTTACTATGACCTGCCATGAAATATCTCCAAAAACGTCAATAAAATAATTAAACAGCAAATTCTAAAATAGCCTGGCTGTTGCTCCACGATTTTGTCAGCTTTGCCGCCTTTTGCGGTTCAAGCCAACAAAACTCTGTGTGTTCAGTCAGTAATGGCGTTTGTTCATCACTCAGCACCAATTTAAACCAATGTTCTTTACAGTGGGTTACATCCGGTGCGTAACGATGCCTGAAATGCGAGAAAATTTCAAAGATGATACTTTTCGACAAATCATGTAACTGACTTGGTTGCGGGTTAAACCCCGTCTCTTCTTTGATTTCGCGAAGCGCTGCATCCGCAGCACTGTTTTCATGAAGTTCCAAACTTCCGGTCACTGATTGCCAGAAGTCTGGATCATCTTTACGCCGCATCATAAGCACCCGCCCCGTGTTTTCAGCCACCATAATGACTAATACCGACTCTGGGCGCTTATAACTTTTCATTACTCTTCTTCTTTCGCCACAACTGCAATCGCTAACTCAGTCAACGAATCTGGGTTTGCATAGCTTGGCGCATTGGTCATTAAACATGCCGCTGCAGTCGTTTTCGGGAAGGCAATAACATCACGGATGTTATCAGTTCCAGTTAACAGCATTACTAAGCGGTCTAAACCAAATGCCAAACCTGCATGTGGTGGCGTACCATATTTCAGTGCATCTAACAGGAAGCCGAACTTCTCACGCTGTTCTTCTTCATTGATACCTAAAATACCGAATACAGTTTGTTGCATTTCACTACGGTGAATACGGACAGAACCGCCACCCACTTCGTAACCATTGATAACCATATCGTAGGCATTCGCAACAGCATCTTCAGGATTCTTCGCCAGATCTTCCGGTGTGAAATCTTTCGGTGAAGTAAATGGGTGGTGCATTGCGGTTAAGCCGCCTTCACCATTTTCTTCAAACATTGGGAAGTCGATAACCCACAGTGGTTGCCAGCTATTTAGGTTGGTCAATTCGAAGTCACGACCTACTTTCAGGCGTAATGCGCCCATGGAGTCAGTCACCACATTTTTCGCACCCGCACCAAACAGGATGATATCGCCATCCGCTGCGCCAGTACGTTCGATAATTTGCTCGATAATTTCTAAGCTTAGGAACTTCGCAACTGGGCTCTGAACGCCTTCTAAGCCTTTCGCGCGTTCATTGATTTTCATCCACGCTAAGCCTTTTGCACCATAAATGCCCACGAAATTGCCGTACTCGTCAATTTGTTTACGGGTCATTGCTGCGCCACCTGGCACTTTCAGGGCTGCAACACGACCTTTAGGATCATTTGCTGGACCTGCAAATACGGCAAATTCAACATCTTTAACGATATCCGCAACATCAACCAGTTCCATTGGGTTACGCAGGTCTGGTTTATCTGAACCGTAACGACGCATCGCTTCTGCGAAAGTCATGATCGGGAAATCGCCTAAATCAACGCCTTTCACGTCAAGCCACAGATTGCGGATCATACGCTCCATCACTTCGCGAACTTGTTCCGCGCTCATGAATGAGGTTTCCACATCGATTTGGGTAAATTCAGGTTGACGATCAGCACGTAAATCTTCGTCACGGAAGCATTTTACGATTTGATAGTAACGGTCAAAACCAGACATCATCAGCAACTGTTTGAACAGCTGAGGGGATTGTGGCAATGCGTAGAATTTGCCTTTATGAACACGGCTTGGTACTAAGTAGTCACGCGCCCCTTCTGGCGTCGCTTTGGTTAGCATTGGCGTTTCAACGTCCATAAAGCCTTCTTTGTCCATAAAGTTACGAACAAAGCTGGTAATTTTCGCGCGAGTACGCAGACGGTCTGACATCTCCGGACGGCGTAAATCTAAATAGCGGTATTTTAAACGTCGCTCTTCCGTGTTGGTTTGATTGCTGTCTAACGGCAGAGGTTCAGATTTGTTAAAGACTTCCAGTCCTTCAGCAAAGATTTCAATTTCACCCGTAGCCATATCTTTGTTTTTCTGGCTATCTGGGCGCGCACGTACTGTACCTGTGATTTGGATGCAGAACTCGTTACGCAGTTCTGACGCTTTCTCAAATATGTCTTTACGCTCTGGATCGAAGAAAACTTGAACGATACCTTCACGGTCACGCATATCGATAAAAATCAAACCACCTAAGTCACGACGGCGGTTTACCCATCCACAAAGAGTGACCTTCTGGCCTTCATGAGCGATATTTAATTGCCCACAATAATTAGTACGCATACTCTATCCTTTTACTCAGCTTGTTGTGCTTTTGCTTGCTGCGGGAATTTGGCATTTAGCTGAAAATTCAGAATGTCAAAAAAGGCAGACATTATATAGGAAATTCTGTTAGACAAACAGTTTGCTATACAGCTTAACTGCGAAATTGATACAAAAAAACCATCTCCAATCAATAAAAATGGCTCTTATCTATCAAAACGATCGTAACTAATCTAAGAAAAGTTGCTCATCTAATTGATGATTAAAATCTGATTGTTTGTTAGAACACAATTTTTTTGGGAATAATTACCCGTTTCATTTTGCTATAATTACTCATATTCAGACACTTTTGCCTGAAACTAGAGGAACCTTTATGAAAAAAATTCTACTCGCATCATCTCTTCTTGTTCTGCTTGCAGGATGCCAAAATGGAAATAATACCAATACAATGAAGCCCACCAACAGCAACAATAAAATCTTTTATATCGACTCCTCTCTGGCTGACTGTGTCGGCGTTGCACCGATGAAATGCATGAAAGTGAAAGAAAAACCAACAGATGATTGGCAATATTTTTACTCATCCATTCAAGGATTCAGCTATGAACCGGGCTATAACTACGTGCTAGAGGTTCAACAGTTTGATGTGCCTAACCCACCCGCTGATGCCCCAAGCATCCGTTATGAGTTAGTCAAAGTTATCGAGAAAAAATAATGTCGACGCAGGTGTAAAACCACCTGCCCTTTTCTGTGAGTCACGACAAACGACAACGCGTTAAGGCTAAAAATGAGCACTAAAATCATTGATAAATTAGGTTTAATTACCATTCAGAATGGCAAAGTTGCCATGGTACGTTCCCATAATAAAACCCTATTTTATATTCCTGGCGGGAAACGTGAGCAAGGTGAAACGGACCAACAGGCACTTTCTCGCGAAATCGATGAGGAACTCACATTAACCTTGCACCCTGAATCCATCCGTTTCTACGGAGAATTCACCGGACTGGCTGATGGCAAACAAGATGGCACACAGGTTTGTATCCGTTGCTACCAAGCCGATTATGACGGCATCCCTCAACCCGCGGCTGAAATTGCTGAATTAGCGTGGCTAGATTCCAATGATGTAGATCGCTGCTCTATCACTGCAATTGCTGTCTTAGCGCAACTCAAAGCGAATAATCTCATTAAATAATTCAAAAATGAATTATCAATAGCGATATATTTCTATTTGTAGATTTACTGATTAGGTTTTAAAATTTAGAAAATTTAATTTATCTCCATAGAGGTAGAGTAAAAAATGGTCAGTTCTTTATACGCTGTACTAGGAGCCTTACTGATACTGAGATTATCATTCCATGTCGTAAAGCTAAGAAATCAGTACCGTGTGTCTGTTGGCGATGGTGGGTTTTCTGAATTACAAACCGCTATCCGTGTGCATGGCAATGCCATCGAATACATTCCAATTTCATTAATTTTATTACTGTTAATGGAAATGAATGGCGCCAAAGTTTGGATGATCCATGTTTGTGGCATTCTGCTAATTGCAAGCCGCATGCTCCACTCTTACGGTTTAAAAAACCATGACTATTCACAACGTCGGATGGGAATGATGGGGACTTATCTGGCTCTCGCCTTGATGGTCATGGCCAATGCCTATTATCTACCTTGGGTACAAATGGTGTCGTTCTCCTTTTAATTTCCTTAGCTTCTGTGCGGATTGTTTTTCAGGTTCTATTGTTTTCAGGTTAGATAGCTTTCTGCTACAATCCGCCACTACTTTTGTTCTGCTAATTAATACAAGTCTATGTCAAGTCAGGATCCAAACCATAAAGATAGCCTTTTCTCCGCGCCGATCGCCAATTTAGGTGACTGGAAGTTTGATGAAAAAGTGGCTGAAGTTTTCCCCGATATGATCCAACGTTCTGTACCGGGTTACTCCAATATCATCACCATGATTGGGATGCTAGCGGGTCGTTTTGTGACGCCAAATAGCCAAGTCTATGATCTGGGTTGTTCCCTTGGTGCCGCAACCTTGTCTGTTCGTCGAAATATTTCAGTGGAAAACTGCAAAATCATTTCTGTCGATAATTCACCCGCTATGGTCGAACGCTGCCGCCGTCATATTGATGCGTATAAAGCACAAACGCCTGTCGAGGTTATCGAAGGCGATATTCGCGATATTCATATTGAAAACGCTTCTATGGTTATCCTTAACTTCACATTGCAGTTTTTAAATCCCGATGACCGTGAAAAATTGCTCACTAAAATTTACCAAGGGTTATTACCCGGTGGCATTTTAGTGTTATCTGAGAAATTTAATTTTGAAGATAAGCAAATTGGTGAGTTGTTATTTAACATGCACCATGATTTCAAACGCGCCAACGGGTATAGCGAACTCGAAATCAGCCAAAAACGCAGTATGCTCGAAAATGTCATGCTCACCGACTCTGTCGAAGCGCATAAAGCTCGCTTAAAACGCGTCGGATTCACACATTGTGAAGTCTGGTTCCAGTGTTTTAACTTCGGTTCATTATTAGCATTAAAAGAGGGGCAGTAATGATCGATTTCGGTCGTTTTTATCAACAAATTGCCGTTGGCCCTCTTAGCCATTGGTTAGAAACCCTGCCCGCTCAACTGGCGGCATGGAAGAAAGAAGGTCTACACGGTGGGTTTTCTTCATGGGAGAAAATGTTAGATAACCTGCCTGTAATGACGCCGACCCAGTTAGATATTAAAAATAGCGTTACTGCGACGCGCGACCCAGAATTAACCGAAGGCGAAACTCGCCGTTTAAACAATATATTAGGGCAGTTGAAACCATGGCGCAAAGGGCCATTTTCCCTATATGGCGTCAATATCGATACCGAATGGCGTTCAGATTGGAAATGGGATCGCGTTTTGCCACATATTTCCCCATTGAAAGGCCGCCATGTGTTAGATGTGGGCTGCGGAAGTGGCTACCACATGTGGCGTATGCTGGGCGAAGAAGCGGAGTTTGTCGTCGGTATCGATCCTACCGAACTGTTTTTATGCCAATTTGAAGCTGTTAGAAAACTGTTAGGTGATGACCAACGCGCACATTTACTGCCGCTCGGTATCGAACAACTGCCTGCATTAAAAGCCTTTGATACCGTATTCTCTATGGGCGTTCTGTATCATCGTCGCTCCCCACTCGACCATTTATGGCAGTTAAAAGACCAACTCGTCAGTGAAGGTGAGTTAGTGTTGGAAAGTTTGGTCATTGAAGGTGATGAATTCCAATGCCTGATCCCCGGCGATCGCTATGCACAAATGCGCAACGTTTACTTTATTCCTTCCGCCAAAATGCTCAAAGTGTGGTTAGAAAAATGTGGTTTTGTCGACGTACGCATTGTTGACCAAGCCGTGACTTCGTTAGACGAACAGCGCCGTACAGAGTGGATGCCAACGGATTCGTTAGCAGAATTTTTAGACCCTAATGATCAAACCAAAACCATCGAAGGGTATCCAGCCCCTCTACGTGCGATTTTAGTGGCGAAAAAACCATAATATTGTCAGGCGGCAATTCTCACTGACCGTACATAACAAAACCCCCAAAAGTTTATCGACAACTCACGGGGGTTTTTATTTTTGTGCCACAAAAATAACGACTACAAATTATTCATTAAATACTCTTCAACCGCTTTTGCGTCATTAGCCGAATCAAAGTCCATGCCTAATGATAGCGTGCCATCTTTTAACTCAATCGCTCTAGGCTTGGTATAGGAATAGGTAATGTTTTTGATTTTCTCACCGACTGACTGTTTTGCGAGTTCAGAGTGTTCACAGACATTGGCTATTCCCTTGAGCATCTCTTTGCTATAACCATCGATACCAATGGTTTCGAGTTGCTCTTTTGAAAAGGTTACCCAATCAAAGTTCGCTTTAATGTCTGACCCACAGGTATTATTTAATGCAGAGATTTGAGAGGAAACTTCCGTTTCATACTTTTGGTGCTTCTCTTTTTCAGCTAATGAAAAAGCAAACGAGGAAGTTGTGATGAGCAAAAGTGATGAAGTTAAGACAATTTTTTTCAGCATGATTTTTTCCTTAAAATTCATTCCGCGGTTTTTAGTTTTTACTCAGTTCAAAAATCTAAAAACAAAGGGCGGTATTTAACCTCCCTCAGACCATAAACAAAACCCATCAGGTTTGGGAATAGCTCTTTTGGGTTGTAAAATTAACAAGGAAAATCAATTTATTGATTTTCGCCTGATAACACAAAGAGGGAAAAACCACGCTTTTATCCCTCTTTGTCATCAACCTCAGGGAGGTATTTAACCTCCCTATCTTAACTCTCCCTATCGTAAATTCAGTCAGTCCTATTCCGAATTTATGATTTATGCAGGCACTTTTTCCGTTATAGAAATAAAGTCCATCATCGCTTCCACCGTTGGCCCATCCACACAGTAGTGTGTGAACTCATCGGTTTCACTGTTTGAAGCCATGGTTACACCCGCTTTGCGGTAATTCATACTGGAAGGAACTGTTTTCCCTGCGGAGCTGTGCACTTCCGTTAGACCAATTTCCATAAACTTGGTCATATTCGCCAACCGAACTCCCGCGCCAGCCATAATGATTGGACCATTCATTTCACGGCTTTTTTCGTGCAACTCTTTCAGTAGTGGTAAACCTAATTCAGCACTTTGTTGCTGACCGGATGTTAAAATACGTGCTACCCCAAGGTTTTTAAGTTGCTCTAATGCCAGTAACGGATTGATACACATATCAAAAGCACGATGGAAAGTAATCTCCATTCCATTCGCAACTTCCATTAAGGTCTGCATCCGTTCGATATCAATGCGCCCTTCTGTATCTAAGATCCCCACCACTGCGCCAGGAAACCCCATCTCCTTGATCATCTGTAAATCCTCACGGATCACATCAAATTCACTCACGTTATAGCAAAAATCACCACCACGAGGACGAATAATGGGATGAACTGGAATGTGAAGTTTCTCTCTTGCCAGTTTTAAATAGCCGTAGCTTGGTGTTAGCCCCCCATCTGCAGCCCCCGAACAGAGCTCAATGCGATTTGCACCATATTCTTGCGCGACTTCAGCGCACTCTATACCAAAACAGCAAATTTCCAGTTTCGCCATGAAGATCTCCAAAATGGTCATAAGCTCAGTAGAATATGAGCTGAAAATTGAGGGTCAAAACGTACTTTTTATTAGGCATTCAACTAACTATGCCACTTTTTGTTAAATGTTATCTGCGTGATATCACACCATTTAGAGTTGGCTCTAAATAATGATCAATAACGTTAATTGCATCACTTATTTTTCGCTTTCAACGATGTTTCTAAGGGAAAACGGGTGATATTTGAGGGTAATTAAGCCGTTTGTCACGGCCAAAGTCGGATTTGGCAGTCTTTCTTGCTGACCTTTAGGTTGACTCACTTTATAGGAGTATCCTTCCGGTAGCGTGTCCGGTAATAAACGACGCGCTGTCTCTTCCAATAATTCTGGCGCGACCTCAATGACCATTTCAATATGTTCCCAGCTCTCTTGAGGATAGGTTTTATCTTTTGGAAAAGGGAGCTCAATAATATAGACATCCTGCCCAGCGATTTGAATCGGCTTTTTCAGATCATAAAGGCGAATTGGGCGACCGTTAATCAGGTTATCAGAAAGTAATTCAGCGCATTGTAATAGCCCGTCATGCCAACGCTCAGCGGTTTCCTGATGGTGGCAACGCACGGAAATGTGGTCAATCACATAATCGGTCAAGGAAAGATTGAGAGAGTGCGCCATCGCCGCAACCTTTTGATCAAAATCAGGCAGGTCGCACCATAGATCATTTAACTGAGGAATTTTATCGAAATCTAGCATTAACATGACTCTATAAATAGAAAACAAAGATAATAAAAAGTGAAACAATCGCCAGACTGTAGCACGACTCCCCCAAAATATGGTATAAAACCTGCCGTTTTTTCTCTTCCACCTTTTAGTTACGCCCATGAAATGGCACAATGCGGTAACTATGTTCGTTATTTAAGGTAATCCGGTGAATATTCAGGCTATTCTTTCAGATAAAATCAGTGCTGCAATGCTAGCAGCGGGAGCTCCAGAAGGCTGTGACGCCCTTGTTCGTCAATCAGCTAAAGCGCAATTTGGTGACTATCAGGCTAACGGCGTGATGGGAGCTGCGAAAAAAATGGGTCTGCCTCCCCGACAACTGGCCGAGCAAATTGTTAGCCAATTAGATCTCGAAGGTATCGCATCAAAAATTGAAATCGCCGGTCCCGGTTTCATCAACATTTTTATCGACCCAACATGGATTGCGACTCACGCAGAAAACGCGCTGACCAGTGACCGTTTAGGCCTAGCACCTGTTAAAGCCGAAACCATAGTGATTGATTACTCCGCGCCTAACGTCGCGAAACAGATGCACGTTGGTCATTTACGCTCCACCATTATTGGTGATGCTGCGGCTCGTACCCAAGAATTTATCGGTCACAAAGTGATCCGCGCTAACCACGTGGGCGACTGGGGCACACAATTCGGGATGCTCATTGCTTACTTAGAAAAAGTGCAAAATGAAGATGCCAGCGACATGGCACTTTCAGATCTCGAAGAATTCTACCGCGAAGCGAAAAAACATTACGACGAAGATGAAGACTTTGCCGTTCGTGCTCGTGGTTACGTGGTGAAATTACAATCTGGTGATGAATACTGCCGCAAAATGTGGCGTAAACTGGTTGATATTACCATGCAACAAAACCAAGAAACCTATCGCCGTTTAAACGTCACGTTGACAGAAGACGATGTGATGGGTGAAAGCCTGTATAACAGCATGTTACCGGGTATCGTTGCTGACCTAAAAGCCAAAGGTTTAGCCGTAGAAAGTGAAGGTGCAACCGTAGTTTTCCTTGATGAATTCAAGAACAAAGAAGGCGAACCGATGGGCGTTATCGTCCAGAAGAAAGATGGCGGTTTCCTGTACACCACCACCGATATCGCCTGTGCAAAATACCGTTATGAAACCTTGCATGCGGATCGCTCCTTGTATTACATCGACTCCCGCCAGCATCAACATTTAATGCAAGCTTGGACTATTGTCCGTAAAGCGGGTTATATCCCAGAATCCATGGCGCTTGAGCACCATATGTTCGGCATGATGTTAGGAAAAGATGGTAAGCCATTCAAAACCCGTTCAGGCGGTACTGTTCGTCTATCTGACCTGTTAGATGAAGCCGTTGAACGTGCTCAAACGCTGATCCGTGAGAAAAACCCGGATATGGCAGAAGAGGAATTGCTGAATCTTGCTAATGTCGTGGGTATCGGCGCGGTTAAATATGCAGATCTGTCTAAAAACCGTACCACTGACTACATTTTCGATTGGGACAATATGCTAGCCTTTGAAGGTAATACCGCGCCATATATGCAATATGCCTATACCCGCGTTGCCTCTATCTTCAAAAAAGCAGACATTACCGAAGCGGATTTAACGCTCCCAATCGTATTAGAAGCGCCACACGAAATGGCATTGGCAACGCGCTTAATGCAATTTGAAGAGACAATCTTAACGGTTGCGCGTGAAGGTACGCCACACGTTATGTGTGCGTATCTGTATGACTTAGCCGGCCTGTTCTCTAGCTTCTACGAACATTGCCCTATTTTATCCGCAGACACCGATGCCCAGCGTCAAAGCCGTTTAAAACTGGCCTTATTAACGCAAAAAACCTTAAAAGCGGGTCTGGATACATTAGGTATCGAAACCGTCGAAAGAATGTAAGTTTTATTCTTTTGTTTAAAGCCCACTTCGGTGGGCTTTAA
>NZ_JAMPNV010000002.1:0-67288 GCF_028479565.1 Providencia sp. PROV202
GTCAATGGTCTGAAAGCCCACTTCGGTGGGCTTTTTGCTTTTTACTATCCAGCTTCCATTCTCTATTTTTCATCTTCTTGCCTGCACTATTTTTGAGCAACTTTTTGTAACCGATAGTCAGTTTGCACTTATTTGGTGAGCGAGCTCTCATTATTTCCCTTCATTTCAATTTATTACGCCCTAAAAACAAAAATTTAACATTTGGCACGATGCTTGCTTTATCTCTTTTGCCTTTTCAAAAAGACAGGGGGATTTATGAAGTACATCATCGCAATTATTAAACCGTTCAAATTAGAAGATGTTCGTGAAGCACTCACTGAATTAGGAATACAAGGGATGACCATCTGTGAAGTCAAAGGATATGGCAGACAGAAAGGTCACGCGGAACTTTACCGTGGTGCGGAATATGAAGTGAGTTTTCTACCTAAAACCAAAATGGAAATCGCTATTAGTGATGACCTACTGGAGCCCGCCCTCGATGCGATTATCCGTACCGCAGATACGGGGAAAGTGGGCGATGGAAAGCTATTTGTTTTTGAACTTCTACAGGCCGTTCGCATTCGTACCAGCGAATCCAGCGATGACGCACTCTAAGGGAGATAAACAATGAGACGACTATGGTTACCTGCCGCACTCTTCGCCTTAAGTTATTTCGCACTTCCCGCCCATGCGTCGGAAGTGAATGCCGTTGATAAAGCGGATAACGCCTTTATGTTGATCTGCACGGCGTTGGTATTTTTTATGACCATCCCCGGTATTGCGCTGTTTTATGGCGGATTATTACGCAGCAAAAACGTGTTATCGCTGATCACCCAAGTAATGCTGATTTTTAGTGTGGTGATTATTCTTTGGTTTATCTTTGGTTACAGCCTCGCCTTCACTGCAGGAAATAAAATCTTTGGGGACGGCTCTTTAACGTTTCTAAGCGCGATGTCCATCGACGATTTATCAGGTTCCATTAATCGGTATATCCATGTTGCCTTCCAAGGCTCATTTGCGGTTATTACCCTCGCATTAATTGTCGGAGCACTAGGGGAGCGCGTACGTTTCTCTGCACTCCTGATTTTTACCGTGATTTGGTTTACTTTCTCCTATGTGCCTATCGCGCATATGGTATGGGCAGAAGGCGGATGGCTGGCCGATGATGGCGCTCTCGATTTTGCAGGCGGCACCGTGGTGCACATTAATGCCGCTGTCGCTGCACTGGTCGGTGCTTATTTGCTAGGTAAACGCAGTGATTACAGCCAAGTGGTACTAAAGCCCCATAACTTACCGATGGTCTTTATGGGTACCGCAGTCCTGTACATTGGGTGGTTTGGCTTTAACGCAGGTTCCGCTGGCAGTGCCAATAATATTGCCGCATTGGCGTTTATCAACACGGTGATTGCAACGGCTGGCGCTATCCTTTCATGGACATTCACAGAATGGTTATTGCGAGGAAAACCTTCAATGCTCGGAAGCTGCTCCGGTTGTATCTCTGGATTAGTCGCTATCACGCCAGCAGCAGGCACTGTTGGTCCTATTGGTGCGCTTGTTATTGGTATTGTCGGGGGAATTATTGGGCTTTGGGGTGTTGTCGTCTTAAAACGTTGGTTAAAAGCCGATGATGTGTGCGATGTTTTTGGCATCCATGGCACCTGCGGTATTGTTGGATGCGTACTCACAGGCGTATTTACCTCGACGCTATTTGGAGGGCTCGGTTATCGTGACGACGTCACTTTACTCCACCAAGTCTTTGTTCAGCTTGAAAGTATTGTGGTCACCATAGTATGGTCCGGTGTTGTAGCATTTATCGCCTTTAAACTGGCGGATAAGCTAGTTGGTCTGCGGGTTTCCCCGGAAGAAGAGTGCGATGGGTTGGATCTTACCACTCATGGCGAGCGCGCTTATCATCCGTAATAGTCTACTCCCCCTCGATTGAGGGGGGAGTTTGTTCGATATCAGACTAATACACTAAGTTCAGATGCAAAAACTAAAAATTACGCAATACTCCGTTTCATAAAGTCACGCGGGCGGAAGCCTAACACATACAGCGCCACAAAGTAGCTCCCAGCACCAACAATTACCACACCCATCAAACGTAACATACGCATCAGCATATTGCCGTCTTGCCACGGTGGCATAAAGTGCAGCACACCAAATAGCACCACCACCATCACCGCCAAGGCAACAAACAATTTAACCAAGAAACCGCGCCAGCCTGCTAGCGGCTGGAAAATATCTTGCTTGCGTAATTGCCAATACAGAACACCGGCGTTAAAACATGCCGCCAGCCCAATAGACAGGGCTAAGCCTGCATGTTGCAGAGGTCCAATAAAAGCTAAGTTCATTAACTGAGTCAGGATCAAAGTGACTATCGCAATTCTGACCGGAGTACGAATATCTTGGCGAGAATAGAAACCTGGCGCCAAGATTTTTACTAAGATCATCCCCGTTAAGCCCACGCAATACGCCATTAATGCATACTGCGTCATCAAGGAGTCATGAGCCGTAAATTTGTCATATTGGAAAAGAGAAACCGTTAACGCTTCGGATAGTATCGCTAGCCCTACCGCACATGGCAGTGCCAGTAATAAACATAAACGTAATCCCCAATCCATTAAATGGCGATATTCTTGGTGATTTCCGCTGGTAAAACTTTTAGAGAGCGATGGCAATAGGATGGTACCCAGCGCAACGCCAAGCACCCCTGAAGGTAACTCCATTAAGCGGTCTGCATAATACATCCATGATACCGAACCTGATTGCAAGAACGAGGCGAAAATCGTGTTAATAATTAATGAAATTTGCGCGACAGAAACCCCGATAATCGCCGGTCCCATCATCTTCATTACTCGCCAAACGCCACTATCATGGAACGATAAACGCGGTAACACCAACATACCGATTTTCTTTAAATGCGGTAATTGGTAACCCAATTGCAGCACACCACCAACCAGAACCGCCCAAGCCAGAGACATAATCGGCGGATCAAAATACGGCGCAGCAAATGCTGCAAAGAAAATCATACTGACGTTTAATAGCGTCGGCGCAAACGCCGGTACCGAAAAGCGATTCCAGGTATTAAGGATCGCCCCCGCTAACGATGCCAATGAGATCAAGAAAATATACGGGAACGTCACACGCAATAAATCTGTCGTTAGCGCAAATTTATCAGCATCCGTGGTAAAACCCGGCGCCGTCACATAAATGACCCACGGCGCAGCAAACATGCCGACAACCGTCACAATCGCTAATGCTAACGTAAGCATCCCCGATATATAGGCCACAAACGTTCGCGTGGCTTCTTCGCCTTGCTGGTTTTTATATTCGGCAAGAATGGGAACAAACGCTTGAGAAAATGCCCCTTCTGCGAAAATTCGTCGTAGTAAGTTAGGGAGTTTGAAGGCCACAAAGAAGGCATCGGAAGCCGCCCCCGCACCGAATACACGGGCAATAATGGCGTCACGAATGAAGCCTAAAACCCGTGACATCATCGTCATCGAGCTGACTGCCGCTAAAGATTTTAATAAATTCATGATTGCTAGACTAAAAGAAGACAATCGCAGCAGTTTAACAGCGGATGGCAAGACTGACTACGATTGTAGAGTAAATGTTTAGGCTTTAGTCGACTTCCATTCATTGTCGGTTAATGCCGTTAAGACGTGGTCGCGCCATTCTCCATTAATTTCGAGATACTGCTTCGCATAACCTTCACGTTCAAAACCAAGGCGAGTGAGCAAACTGCCGCTACGCATATTATGAGGCATATAGTTTGCCATGATGCGATGCATGCCTTGGTGTTTTTGCATATAACGAATAATTTGGGTTAAGGCTTCATACATCAGCCCTTGCCCCTGCCATTTTTCACCCAGCGAGTAGCCCAGATAGCACGCGTGGAATGAGCCACGTAAAATGTTGCTAAAATTCGCGACGCCAATCACTTCGTTTTCATCTTTGTCCAATAAAAGGAAATGAAACGCGCTGCCTTGGCGATGCATTTCGCTCATGGCATGTAGGCGATTATTCCAGCCTGAAGGATTAAAATGGGAGCTATCACGGGTGGGTTCCCATGGCGTCAGGAATTCTTTGTTTAAACTGTAATAGTCTGCAAGTCGGTAATTATCTCGCTCATAGGCTAAACGGATAATCATTCTGTCAGTCATTAGACGCACTTTGGGTTCATTTGAACGATAACCAAACATCGTTAGCCCTTAATTAGTAGTGTTACCAGTCTTACTTTCGATGCTTGAATTATAACTTAAATTTATCACTTAACTAATTCAATTCTCTCTGTAATTAAGTCATTTTTTGAGCAATTAGTTTTGTTTTATTTCATGTGTCCGTAAAAACACACGATTGATGTTTACAGGTAAACCCTAGATATTCCTATTTCGTGCTTTTCATCTTAAGCTAGAGCATTAGAAATACATCGACTAACAATACTTCAGGAGCCTCCGATGTCCCGATTGTGTTTCGCTTTAATCTTGACTCTATTCTCTCATTCCGTCATTGCACAGATTTCATCATCCGTTGGATTCAAAAATATCACTATCGATAAAGACAGTGAAAGCCCGCTAAATGTTGCTATCTGGTACCCCACTCCGCCCAATAACAACTCAATAAAAGTCAGTGATAATGCTGCTTTTTACGGAACCGATGTCGTAAATGATGGAGCACCCTCTGATACTAAATCTCCATTAATTATTCTTTCTCATGGCTATGCGGGAAGTTGGAATAACTTAAGTTGGCTAGCGAGCGAGCTTGTTAATAAAGGGTATATTGTTGCCGCCCCTAACCATCCGGGTACAACAACATTTAATCTAGACAGCCAGCAAGCCAAACAATTGTGGGAACGTCCCAGAGATCTAAGCCGAGTTATCGATTACTTAACGTTAGACCCTTTATTTAAGAAGCACATCGATAACAACAATATTATTGCTATCGGGCATTCTTTAGGTGGTTGGACAGTCATTGCTTTAGCGGGTGGAAGGTTTGATACCCAGCTATTTCAAGAAGATTGTATTGAACACACCATCCTAGCAGCTTGTAAATTATCATCTACTTTAGACCTGAATAATCCCGAATTAAATAACAACATGGCAGACCCTAGAGTGACTACCGTTATATCCTTAGATGCTGGTGTATTAAGAGGATTTTCTCCAGAAAGCTTGGCAAAAATTCAAACTCCTACGTTGATTATTGCAGCAAGTATCGATATTGGTGATATGCCCGCTAAATTAGAGTCAGGTTACTTATATAAATATATTCCCAAAGATACGTCATCTTATATTGAGCTCCCTGACACTACGCATTTTAGCTTTATGCAATTATGTAAACCCGGTGCAGTTGCCTTATTGGATGCAGAGTATGCTGGCGAAGGAATTATTTGTAAGGATGGAAACAAGAGAGATAGAAATGATGCACACGAGGAAATGACCGAGCTTATTTCTAAATTTATGATGAACAACATGCGTAAATAGGTGTTGGAGCTGGCGTCAAATCTTACAGCATGTCATAAGATTATAAAAAACCATAAAAAATCAATCAACTATACCCGCCCAAAGAATTCTATATTACCTTAGGCTAATATAAACCTAAGGTAATAATCACGATATTAACTAAAATTTTGCTTCCAAACCAAGCCTAAACGTTCTTCCTGGAATTGGCATATAAATCACAGTTCCTGGGTCAAATGCATAGCGATTAGTTAGGTTATCAATATTAAAATTCACATGAATATTTTTCGAAACATGATATTGGCCTAACAAATCAAATGTAGTGGTTGAGTACAGCTTAGTGACTGGGGCGGCAGCGGTTCCCGCTAGCCACTCATGAGGGTAGTCTTTGCCTGAGTTATAACGAACTCGCAAACCTGTTTGTAGTTTTTGATCAAACATTTTCATCCCAACAATTCCGGTCACAACCTTTTTCGGTGGGATCCGTGAAGGTGATAACCCCCAAGCAAACCCAACAGAATTACATGCCGTTGGGAGGCGACCTAACTCCATTTCATCTCTTGAGCATAACTCAGAATTGTTATAAAAAGTCGCATCGAATGAACCAAATGCATAATTAGAATCGTATTTCAGTTCGATTTCATAACCTGAGAGTTTAAAGCTGTCATAGTTTTTCATCACCACATATGGAGAATAAACTCCCGTTGGGTTTACACCTTGAGAAAGATACCCTTTAATATCATTATTAAAATAAGCCACACGTAATTCAGTATTATCTTTATCAAATATAAGATTTTCTTTTTCTACATTCATCCCAACTTCAAATGATTTAGCATGTTCTGGTTTTAATGGAACATCTGGAGAATACGAATAGGTTTGTCCTGATACAGTGCTCTCGAATAAACTCGGTTCTCTATAGCTATCAGAATATTTTGTATAAATATCAAATTCGTTAGTTACATGAAAACGCAGTTCACCCATTAAATCATTTTTCGGACCGTAGCTAATACTTTTACCTAAAACATGGTCATCAACATCGAAAGTGTGAATACGCCACCCGACTAAAGTACTCACCCATTCCCCTTGATATGCCATATTGGTAAAGACGGATTTATTCGTTCCTTTAGCATTACGCGTTACAGGATCTAATTCCTCGCCGGGTATTGTTCCTTCTGGAGTCCAAATCGGTTGATAGGTTTTAGTCAATGGCTTTGATTTTTGTTGCATGTATTCCACACCGTAAGTGATATCGATAGGATAATCTGCAAACTCAGACGTATTTTCTAAATTAAAGCCCACTCGCTCATCAGTGTAACGGTGCTGATATTGATTACCATAGTGAGCGGTAACATCATCCGTTGTGCCATTGCGCTGTTTAAATTTCCCTTTTGTCCACCATAGACCTAAGTTCATATCTACCCATAATGAATCTGGTTTATAAGAGTAATTTAAAGAGGCAGTATCAATATCTGCGGTACCTAAAGACCACTGTGGCATTTTCCCATCGTATTGATACCAATACGCCGCTAGAACCTCACCCGCTTTTTGTTCATGATGGCGGTAATTTAATTCAATACTTGAGTATGGGTTAAAATAAATATTGGTTTTTAATAATGTTGACTGGCTTTCATAACTAGTATTAACCACCTCTTGCCCTGGCTTAATAGGCGTATCTGTATTTTCGTATTTATGATAACCATTTTTACCAGCGAAGAAGTTTCCTTGTTTTCTATCACTATGTGCCAGTAATATATCAAATTTATCATTTCGATATGCAACCCCTGTCGTGATAGAGCCATTATTAAAATGTGAATTTTTAACGCCATTTGAAACACGATACCCAGATTCTCCTTTTTCATCTGAAGCGATAGTTGGGCGTCGGTTATTATTGTAAATATTCCCCTTAAATAAGAAACCAAATTGGTCACCTTCAGGAATAATGCTGTTTGCTGATAATGTTTTTAATTTAACCGTACCTCCGATGGCTCCTCCTGAGAATTTACTCATAGAAGCCCCTTTTTCGATTTCAATGGTATCGATTAAATCCATATCCACATACGTTCTATCTGTACTTCCTTGGTAACCACGCCATGTGTTGGTTGATTGCAAACTGCCATCAATGATAATTGGCACTCGTCCATTTCCTTGCAATCCTCTAATACCAATATCTAATGCACCCGCTTCATTTCGTGCATTATTAACTTGCAATGAAGTTTTATTAGCAAATATGTCTGAATTGGTTGTTCCTCTTACGGTAGAAATATCATTGGCGTCTATTTGCTTGCTATTTGACTTTATTTTGCTGGCTGTGACGAGAAGTTTATCTTTTTGAGTCGAGGTATTGGCTTGATTTGCTAAGGCTGTGTTTGTAGAACATATAATAATTAAACTAATTATGTTTTTATTTTGAAATATCATTTAAGTAATGCCTTCATTAATTAATGATGATTAAATAGACGCGAAGAAATAGCGTATAAAAAATATGAGGGTATGTTTTTTATACTTTTCAATTTATGCATTTAAAGTAAATTTAAGTGCAATGCCATGGATATAACTCGTTCGAAAAACCTTATTTATTGGATGGTTACGTACTCATTTCCCTTACAAATATTAACAAGCCTTGAAATATACATTAGTGATAATAATTATCAAGATCATAATGAGTATCATTATCATGTTGTAGCCCTCTAGCGAACGCAGCCCCCCACCTATAATGGGAAATATGACGGATTTATCGATAAAAAAATATCATGGTCACCACCCCATCATTCCCGCCAAACTCCTGATACTATTAATAAGAATCATTCCTTCCGTTACGACTTTTTTATGGTGTTTCATGGCACAGGTATCACGGGCAAGAAGCCTCGGCAAATATTTCCTTTTACTCGATAATATGCTGGTTGTTCTTGGCTTTTTCGTGGTTTTCCCTTTAATTTCAATTCGCTTTGTTGAGCAGCTTGGCTGGGCGGCTGTAGTGGTTGGGTTTGCCCTTGGACTTCGCCAATTTGTACAGCAAGGATTTGGGATTTTTGGGGGTGCGATTGCCGACCGATTTGGTGCAAAACCGTTAATTATTATTGGGATGCTATTGCGTGCCGCGGGTTTTGTGTTGATGGCTTTGGCTTATGACCCTTGGGTGTTATGGCTTTCTTGTGTGTTGTCTGCCCTTGGCGGCACCTTGTTTGACCCTCCTCGTACTGCATTAGTGATTAAATTGACCCGTCCTTATGAGCGTGGGCGTTTTTACTCATTATTATTTATGCAGGACAGCGCCGGAGCAGTGATTGGTGCCCTCATTGGTAGCTGGCTTTTACAATATGACTTCCACTATGTTTGCTGGGCTGGCGCGGCAGTGTTTGTGATTGCGGCTCTACTTAATGCTTGGCTACTCCCGGCTTATCGCATTTCTACTATCAAAGCCCCTATTCGTGATGGAATGCATCGCGTCTTGAAAGACACCCGCTTTGTGACCTATGTGATCACACTTTCTGGTTACTTTATGTTGTCGGTACAAGTGATGCTGATGTTCCCTATCGCCGTTAACGAATTGGCAGGAACACCCACCGCGGTGAAATGGATGTACGCCATTGAAGCGGCAATTTCCCTGACGTTGCTTTATCCGATTGCCCGTTGGAGCGAAAAACATTTCCGTTTAGAACAACGTTTGATGGCCGGGCTATTTTTAATGAGCCTAAGCATGTTCCCTATCGGTATGACCACATCGGTCAATATTCTGTTTGTGTTGATTGGCATTTTCTATTTAGGCACTATCACCGCCGATCCTGCTCGTGAAACCCTGAGCGCCTCCCTTGCCGACCCTCGCGCCCGTGGCAGCTATATGGGCTTTAGCCGACTCGGTCTTGCGCTAGGCGGAGCTGTTGGCTATACCGGTGGCGGTTGGATGTATGATATTGGGCATCAATGGAATATCCCTCAGCTTCCTTGGTTCTTGCTCGGCACTATTGGTTTTATTACCTTGTGGGCGCTTCATCGCCAATTTAACCGTAAAAAAATTGAAACAGTCATGTTGAGCGGGCAGTAATACGTTACACTTGGGTTATTACTGTATAAAGGAGTGATTATGAAAAACATTTTCTTGGCATCTATCTTTGGATTGCTATTTATTCTCACGGGTTGTGACAAATTAACCGAATTTACTATCAGTGAATCACAAATTAACAGTTACCTTGCGACCAAGGTTAAATACGAGAATAACATTGGTATTACTGGGTTTGCAGATGCGGATATCACCTTACATAACTTGCAATCAGAAATTGGTCGTAGCGAACCGGGTATTATTGCATTAAAAGGCGAAGCCACTGTCACAATGAATTCACTGCTTGGTGCAGCGGCGGCCGATATTGCACTGACCTTAACTGCACGCCCTGTTTTTGATGCACAAACAGGTTCTATCTATTTGAAAGAGCTGAAAATTACCCAATATAAAATTACACCCGAAAATATGGAGACCGCCATTTCCGTGGTGATCCCGTATCTGAACAGCTCCCTTGATACCTTCTTCGCGACTCAGCCTGTGTATGTGCTCAACCCTGATAACAGCGCCGCAGAAGCGACCGCGAAAAAACTCGCTAAAGGTTTAGAAATCAAACCGGGTAAATTAGTTATTCCCATGGTTGATTAATTGACCATAAATATTTTTGATTGATAAATTGATAATCGAAGAATGAAAAAAGCAACCTTTCCGATAGGTTGCTTTTTTATTGAAATGTCATTTATCTTTAACGCTAAATAGTCACTCGTAATAACTCGTTTTGTATTCATAATCGTATTTTTCAACTCGTCCATCACTGTATGTCACTTCACTGGTGCAGGCAGTTGGGTTTTTATGGTCATCATAATGAGTACATTTTTGAGTAATTTCGACCAACGGTTGCTGATTTTTCGTCGTATGAAACAGAATTTTAGTGACTAAGCCATTAGTGAAAAAGTATTCATTTTTTGTATTAATAACTTCATTTTCATCGAAATATGTTGTTTCTATCGGTAAAAAATGTTCACCATAAACAAACGTCGCTATCTCTTTCTTCCCTTGAGTGATCTTATTAACAAGACCATCACGGTAATAATATTTCCAATCTTGCAGTTCTCCGGTTTGTAAATTACACATCTTATCGATGCCATAACCTTTGAATTTTTGTTTATCTACTAAGTAATAAAGTTGCTTAAATTTTCTGACAATCACAAACGCTGTTTCACTGTCTCTATTGTAATAACTTAAATTGTTGAGACAGCCATGGAGATTAAAAGACACTGTCACTCTTTTGCTGAGCCCTTTTTCATCGTTCATGACTTGCGTTAATTCTTTTACTTTTCCGTAAAGCGGGTCAAATTGAAATTCCGTACTGTAATTAACCATGCGTTTACTATAGCTAGGCAAATCATTATCCACTTGTGCCAGTGCTAACGGTGAAATAAAGAGTAACATCAAGCCGTGAAGTTTTGTCGAGGTCATCGTGTTTATCCTTTTAACCTATGATAAGAGAAGACAGTTCCGTGCCTATCTTCTCTCAATCATCAGCCTTTAAGTGACGCCGTCACTTATTCATCATCATTTTCTGAGTCAGATTCTAACTCATCACGCAGTGCAATCACGGCATCGCGGGTTATTTGCGCTAATGTACGGTAAAACGGCGTTGTCGCATGAGCTTCCACTTTTCCCAGAAATGCGCCATACCAGCTCAGAATATAGCTGTCGAATAGCTCTTCCTGCGCGGCGGTTTCATCTTCAGCGGCTTGGTCTTCTAGCCATGATGCGGCTAACAGTAGCGCACCAAATGCATCCGTTGGGGCATCAGTTAAGGTCATTCCACGGGTCACTAGGAATTCGCGAATTTCCGCTTCAGTGATTTCTTCATCATAGCGGTGAGCAAAAGGTGGAACCGTTGGCTCACTACCAAACATCGACTGATAATCAGCAGTAATAGCCTTGTGATCAACAGCCTTCGCCATTCTTGCCCACAGCTCATCTTGCTCTAATGGCCATGAAGCTTTGAGCTTATCTTGAGCTATCATATCGATAAGAGGCTTCACAAGCGCATCGTCCGGAGAGCGTTGAAATAAGGTACCTAAAATGCGGCAGACGATTGAGAATTCATTCATGGGTTTCTTCCTGTTAGCAAATTTCCTGCAATCACTTTTTCGTGATCATGATGCGATGCAGTATACCTGAAAAAACAGAAAACCCACGCTTTGAGCAATACCATTTATGGCACAGTCCTATATATGGCACTGTCCTATGTATGCCGCTGATAGTCGCTAATGATGATTTCTCAGATAGAAAATCAGATAACTGAAGTATCCTCAAAATAATTCGCGCTGGCGCATAAATATAGCGAACATTTCCCTAACGAATTTTTGTTGTCACTAGGCGGCAAGAAAGCACATCCCTAGGAGCATACACAAGTATGTGACTAGGGTGTGCTGACGCAGCCAACAACGTGACGGCGAAAACTAGGACGGGAAATTAGTAGCCGCGGGCAGTATTAACTATTCCCTCTGGCTGCTCGCCCTTCTCAATCCGCTGAATATTACTCGCAATCATATCCATCGCCTCATTCGGCAACGTAAACGCCGCAACGTGTGGCGTAATGGCAATTCGTGGGTGTGTCCAGAATGGGTGCATGTGTGGCAGTGGCTCAGTGGCAAAAACATCGAGAGACGCCCCTGCAACTTGCCCTTTTTCTAACGCTTCCAGCAAGTCTTGCTCGATTAAGTGAGCACCTCTAGCAAGGTTGATGATGTAAGCATTTGGTTCTAGCTGGCTGAATAATTGATGATTAAGAATACCGACCGTTTCTGGCGTGCTTGGTAGTAAGTTCACAATCACGCGGGTTCCTGACAAGAAATCCGCTAACTGGTCTTGCCCATAGTAACTTTTCACATTTGGAATTTGCTTTTCAGAGCGGCTCCATGTTCTGACTTTAAGGCCAAAACTGGCTAAGCGTTTTGCCACTGCTTGGCCTAACGCCCCTGCGCCCATCACACCCACTACAAACTGGTCATGGGTGTAGGCTGGCAGTTGTTTCCATTGACGTTGGGATTGCAATTGACGGTATTCATCCATGCGGCGGAAGTAATACAACACTTTTGCGGCGGCATACTCTTCCATTTGGATGGCCATACCGGTGTCTTCTAACCGCATGAGCGGAACACCAGCTGGTAATGTTCCCGGATTATCTTGCTCTTGCTTTAGAATGGCATCCACCCCCGCGCCTAATGCGAAAATCCCTTTTAAGTCTTGTCGACCCGCAAGGCACTCATAAGGAGGAAGCCATACCATGGCATAATCTGCCTGTTGGGTATCTCCCGGCTTCCATTGGCGAATATTGGCTTGAGGCAATCGAGCACGCATGCCATCAATCCACTGATTGGCATCAAAAAATGGATGGTAAAATAAAATATTCATGGCAACTCCTTATAGGTTTCCACCAGAGTGTGCGTAATGGTGTTTATTTTCAAGTCAATACCCCATATTTATATCCATAAGATGAGGATTTTGTTAAGGAGTTAACGGAATCTGGATTAATTGCTTGAAGTTTAAATAAACAATTTATTATCAATTTCTAATCAACAAGAATTTATTAAGATTAGAGAGTAACCAAATTGGTTTTTATTTAGCTAAACGATAGAAAAAAGTGGATTTTTATTTAATTGGGAGTTGACGGAAGGCGCTCTTTTCCCTATAGTAGCGCCCCGTTGAAGGACAAGTTATTTATAACAAATTCTACAACCACAATTTAGAAAAACGGTGAGGTGTCCGAGAGGCTGAAGGAGCACGCCTGGAAAGTGTGTATACGGCAACGTATCGAGGGTTCGAATCCCTCCCTCACCGCCATTTCTAATCTAAGTTATTCTTCCTTAAGTAACTTCTCGTTTATCTTCCCAGACCCATCGATTTTATTAATTCCAACGCCTTGCGCATGATATTCACGACTGATTTCTTCCCATAATTCTGCGTTTTCTACACCTGCGGCTTTCGGATCAAACACCGGATCAACCCCTAGTTTAGTTTGTCTTTCAAAATCACGTAACGCTCTTAAAGCGGGTTTCGATAAGAAGACAATCGCAATCAAGTTTAAGTAGCTCATACTGCCGAAGCCGATATCACCCAGTCCCCACATAATACTGACTGATTGCACGCTGCCCATAAAGACAATCACTAGGAAGACAAATTTCAAAATCAGCTTCAATACAGGGTATTTAAGCTTACGGTCAAGATAAACAATGGTGGTTTCCGCAATATAGTAGTAAGCCATAAGCGTTGTGAAGGCAAACAAGAATACCGCGATAGAGACAAACCCCGCACCCGCCGATGTAAATACCGTAGAAACGGCCATTTGAGTCCATGCTGTTCCTGCTGCCACACCTGGCACATACTCCACAAGAGCAGTCGCTGAACCATCAGGGAAAACGTTGTACATATTGGTAACTAAGATCATCAATCCTGAGGCCGTACACACAACCACGGTGTCGATATAGATAGAGAATGCTTGGATAAGCCCCTGTTTGACCGGATGGCTCACTTCTGCGGCTGCAGAACTGAACGTCGCTTCACCGGCTCCTGCCACGTTTGAAAACACGGCACGACGCACGCCCCAAGACACCGCAGTTCCCACGATCCCACCGAATACCGCATCCATTCCCATCGCACTGCGGAAAATTAAGCTGAACATGCCAGGTACGCTATCCCAATGGCTGCCCAGAATAATCACCATCATCACGATATAAGCTAATGCCATGATAGGAACAATTTTATCGGCTGCGCTCGCAATACGTTTCACGCCACCAAAAATTAACCACGCCATTAATACCGTCACTAATGCACCTGTTGCCATTGGTGGAATATTAAATGCCGTTTGGAACGAATCCGCGATGGTATTGGCTTGAATACCCGGTACCAACACACCGTAAGATAAACAGATCACTGCCGCAACAAAGATAGCAAAAGGCTTTAATTTCAATCCTTTTTCAATATAGTACGGCGAACCACCACGATATTGATCATCTGAGCGCTGCTTATAAATCTGCGCCAGTGTAGACTCAATAAAGGCGCTCGCGCCTCCAAGTAAGCCCATGACCACCATCCAGAAAATTGCGCCGGGACCACCTGCCGCAATCGCGGTTGCTACCCCTGCAATGTTACCGACCCCAACACGCCCCGATAATGCTAAACAGAAGGCTTGGAATGAGGAAATCCCGTCTTTTGATGCTTTATTTTCTTTTAATAAACAGACCATTTTTACGATGTAACGAAACTGAACACCGCGTGTTGCTAATGTGAAATAGAGACCGACACCCAGAGATAAGAATACGAGAGCATTACCCCAGATGTAACCAACGATGGTATTAACGATGGCTTCCATATGTACTCCTCGACGATTGTAATTGTATTTGTGTATTTGCAAGGGTCGAAACCTGAACCCCGCAAGGCTCAGGTCAATGTCATTTTACTGATTGATAAACCAGATAACTTTCGTTTGGGTGTATTGCTCAAAGGCTTCTAAGCCGTTGTCTTTTCCACCAAAACCTGACTGACGGAAACCACCAAATGGCGTGGTGATATTACCTTCGCTAAATCCGTTGACGGACACTGTCCCCGCATTGATACGACGTGCAATATTCATCACTCGATGGACATTTTGGCTATAAAACGATGCAGCCAATCCGTAGTGAGTGTCATTGGCTAAATTGACCGCCTCGTCATCGGTTTTAAACGATGTGACGGCTAAAATGGGACCAAAAACTTCATGTCGAAAGAGAGACATTTCTGGCGTAACGGCATCAAAGATAGTCGGTTCGATATACCATCCTGAGCCGAGATCACTGCGTATTTTTCCTCCTGTTACCAATTTGCCACCTTCTTTAACGGTGGTATCCAAAAACGATTTTACTTTCTCAAAATGCGCCTGTTCAATCATTGGGCCAATAGAAACCCCTGCCTCGCGAGGGTCTCCCACTTGCCATGTTGATGCCGCAGCGGTTAACTTTTCGAGTAAGTTTTTTTTGACATTTTCATGCACAATTAAGCGAGAGCCACAGCTACAGTTTTCGCTCATATTCCAGAACGCGGCCGCCATAATATGTGGAATAGCCGCATCTAAGTCCGCATCCTCAAACACCACTTGCGGGCTTTTCCCGCCACATTCCAAGACAATCTCTTTTAGGTTACTTTCCGCGGAGTATTTCAGGAATAAACGCCCCACTTCGGTTGAACCCGTAAACGACACCACATCCACATCAGGATGGCGTCCTAAGGCTTCCCCAACTTTCTCACCTAGTCCGCACACTAAACTTAACGCGCCTTTAGGGACGCCAGCTTCATAAGCCAGTTCCACCATGCGGTAGGCACTCAAGGAAGTTAACTCTGCGGGCTTCACAATCACCGAGTTTCCGACAGCCAATGCAGGCGCCACTTTCCATGCAAACATTTGAGCAGGGAAATTCCAAGGTAAAACTGCCCCCACAACGCCAATTGGCTCATGAACAATCAGCCCCATTTCTTGGCGACCTGTTGGGGCAATTTTGCCGAATAGTTTATCGATGGCTTCCGCATACCAATAAAAAGTTTCGACGGTGGCGGGCAAGTCAGTATTCAAACATTCTGTAATCGGTTTTCCTGCATCCACACAATCTAATGCCGCTAGCTCTTCACTGTGTTTTTCAATGAGTTGTGCCCAGCGTAGCATCACTTGCTTACGCTCTTGAGGGGATAATCCACTCCAGCTACCTTCTTCAAAGGTTTCACGAGCTATATTCACGGCTGCATGGACATCTTGCGCGCTGCCATCGGCAATATAACCAATCGTACTATTATCGATAGGCGTATAATTTTTAAGTTTGGCGCTACCACTTTGGTAGCCCGCAATGAGATTACCCGCCCACAGTTGGCTCTGTTTCGCTCGTTCAAATATTTGCTCTTTGGTGATCAACATAGTCAACCTCCCTACGGCTTGATCAACGCAAGAAACTCATGACGTTCTTGCTGGCTAATATTTGACAGAGGCAAACGAACTGGCCCCACGTTAAAAGTACCTTTTAAGCAACCCGCTTTGGCTTTTTGGTTATAATTACCTGACTCCATTGAGTAAATAGCAGGGTAAATCTCTTGCATGATCTGCTTAGCCTTCGCCCAATCTCCTTTTTGTGCGGCATTAAAAATCGCCACTTGCTCCGCAGGGAAAACGTTGCCCGCACCCGCGATCCAACTTTTCGAGCCCCAGAAGAAAAAGTCCACTGGCTGGTCATCACAACCGCAAATGACTTCGAAGTTTTTAAATGGCGTTTGTAGCAAATGCAGAGCACGGCTAAAGCTCCCACTGCTCTCTTTGATAGCGACGATATTGTCGATTTCAGCTAATTTCACCACGGTATCTAATTCAATTTCGATACCGATACGAGCCGGGAAGTTATACATAATGATTGGTAGCGAGGTGGATTTCGCCACTTTTTCGTAGTGGGCATAAACGCCGTTTTGATCTGGCAGGCTGTACGGTGGCGGCGACAGCATGAGCCCTTCGTAGCCCAGTTCTTTCGCTTGTGCTGCGCGTTTAATTGCGCCCTCGGTAGATAAGTCATTAATCCCAGCGATCAGCGTCACACGCCCTTTGGCGATTTTACTGACTGTGGTTAATACGGTTTTGCGTTCATCTTCATTTAACGCGTAATATTCACCCGTGGTGCCACAGACAACTAACCCTGTCACACCACTGGCAATCAGTTTTTCGGTTAACTCGGCTAACGCCGTGATATTCAATGAAAGATCATCATGAAACGGTGTGACTAACGGAACAAGGATGCCATGAAAATTCATTATAATTCTCCTGAATTAAAGAAAGCGCTTAATCGAAAAAGGCGAGCAATCGAGCGGTGTCGGTTGCCCGTGGATCATGTTGTTGACGATATCTGCGGTAATTGCCGCTTGTGTTAGCCCTAAATGCTGATGCCCAAAAGCAAAAACATACGGGCCTTTTTGGTCTATGACCGGTAAGGAATCGGAAATAGTGGGACGAAACCCCATCCACTCACTGGTATTCTGGCTATCCAATGGTGTTTTCAACATTGGATTAGCTAACGGTAAAAAGTGACGAGCGCGCTGCATATTCGGTGGACGTTTTAGCCCTGCATATTCCACCGTACCCGCAAGACGTAACCCACCGTTCATTGGCGTCATAATAAAACGGCGATCCATACTGGAGATCGGGATTGATAAACGCCCTTTTTCATTCGGTAGCATCAAGTGATAACCGCGCTCCGTTTCTAACGGCACATTAATGCGGCTCACCATCTTCACTAAGGATTTCGAGAATGCCCCTCCAGCAATCACCACTTTATCGGCAATAAATGCGCCTTGTGATGTGGACAAGCGTGCTTGACTCGCTGATGACGAATCAATCGCCGTGACTTCACACTCAGTCAGGACTTTCCCCCCTAACTGAATGAATGCTTGGGTTAAGCGCTCATGCATTAAGGCGAGATCCACCACATGCCCAGTCTCTGGGTAGAACAATCCACCAATTTGGTTATTGGCAAGTTCAGGTTGCTGTGCCAACAGTTGGGATTGATCCAACAGCTGGTTATGCACCCCTGTGCTATTTAAATACTCTCCGTGGCGACGCAATTTTTCGAAGGTTGGCTGTTTTTCAGCCACCAGCAGCGAACCTTGGATTTTGACTAAATCCTCTAACTGCCACTGCTTCGAAAATGCCTGCCAAGCGCCTAATGACGCGCCATTGAGCATGGAGAGAACATGGTGAATATGCATAAACGGCTTGTGGCGCATATTGCCCAACAATTTCAGTAGCCATGGTGTCAGCGGCAATATATAGCGCCAATCAATACGCAGTGCGCCTAACGGGTCAAGCAACATGCTAGGAATTGATTTCAAAACAGATGGGTCCGCCACAGGAAACACCTGCTCAGTGGCGATATGCCCCGCATTCCCGAACGAAGCGCCTGAGCCAATTTGGTTTTTGTCGACCAATAAAACGTCCGTGCCTTGATTCTGGACAGATAACGCAATACTGAGCCCAACAATGCCACCACCCACCACAATCACGGAATATTTGTTATCCATTCGCTTACCTCACTCCACCGTGATCCCAAAGCGGAACGGGTCGTTTTCATCGATCAACAAGGTATTTTCGCCGCTGATATAGGCATTTCCGCGAATAGTCGGGATGATGCCATTAGCATCTGCAATCTGATAGCTAGCTTGGAATTGGCTACCGATGACACTTGCCTGATACCAAATTTTGCCTTCTGCGAGTTTGTTATCTGCCGCAAGACACGCCAGCTTGGCACTTGTGCCCGTGCCACAAGGAGAACGGTCATAGGCACCGCCTGGACATAACACAAAACTTTGACTATCCGCGTCTTTGCAATGACCAAACAGCTCAATGTGGTCAATTTCTTGGTTATCTTTACCAAAAATACCTTGGTCAACCAGAGCTTGTTTGATTTTCAAGCAAACCTCGGTCAGTGCTTTGGCGTTGCCATATTGGATAGCGAGTGGTGAATTTTCGACGAGGAAAAACCAGTTTCCACCCCATGCAATATCCCCAGTCACTAGCCCAACCTCCGGCACATTAACTTGAACGGCTTTGCGATAACGGTATGCGTAGACGTTTTGAATACTCACGCTACCATCTTCATGTAATTTAGCGGTCACATCCCCGACAGGGGTTTCAATCAAATGCTCCCCGTAGCCAATGCGCCCTAAGTAATGCAATGATGCAACTAAACCAATGGTGCCGTGACCACACATACCTAAGTAGCCTTCGTTATTAAAGAAAATCACTCCGGCGGCCGCTTTTGGATTCACTGGTTTGCAAAGTAATGCGCCCACTAAAATGTCATTTCCACGCGGTTCTAAAATCGTCGTGCAGCGCCAATGGTCATATTCTGTACGTAATTTTTGCAGGCGCGACGCCATGTCTGAATTTCCTAAATCAGGAAAACCCTCAATCACTAAACGTGTCGGTTCCCCTGCGGTATGAGAGTCAATGACTTCAATTTTCTTATATTTACTCTGCATCAGTTCATCCTTATCAATATCATTTGTTAATAGAATGCTTGATTTATGTAAACAACTCTTGATATCTTTCGAATCAACCCATGCGTATTTCTGCACAATTTAAAAATATTTCAGATAACTATTAAAATTAGTTGAATGCATTGGAGCGCAATATGATTGATTTAAATAAACTGTTGTTGATTAGTCAGGAAAATATGCTTTTCCCCGTAGATAATATTAATAATTTGTTAAATCATCTTGGGTTGGTGATGCCACTGATTAACACGCTTCCTAATGTGACTTTTTTCGTTAAAGACCGTAATGCCAAATACTTACTTGCCAATGAAAACTTGGCTAAACGGTGTAAAGTTGACCAACCGAATGGCGTAATAGGAAAAACTGCAGAAGATATCTTCCATGCAGATTTAGGTCAGAGTTATAGTTCCCAAGATTATTTGGTGATGCAGAAAAAAATAAGTGTTATCAATAAATTGGAATTGCATCTCTATAAAGCGGGATTATTAGGCTGGTGTTTAACAACCAAGGTGCCGATTTTTGATACTAAAAATCAGGTTATCGGTGTTGCGGGAATTTCGGTGGATTTGCAGGATGAGAAGTCAGTGAGTCCCAAATTAAATGGTCAATTGGGGCGCGTTGAACACTATATTAGCCAGCATTTTGATACCGCTATTAAAATAACAACATTGGCTGAAATTTCAGGGTTGTCATTATCACAACTCAATCGTCAATTTAAAACAGTCTTTCATATTACTCCCCAGCAATATATTCAGAAGAAACGCCTTGAACACGCAATTGAGTTATTAGAAGAAGATTATTCGATTACGGATATTTCAATTAAATGTGCCTATGCCGATCACAGCGCATTCTGCCGTAAATTTAAAGAACTCACGAATATGACCCCAAGCCAATTTAAACGTATGCGTTCTACTATTGATAATAACAAACACAGTGATAATAAAAACATAGATAATAAAGCCGTTAATAAATGGGATATGGCTTATTCTATTTAACCCTCATAAAACGCACATTTTCTTTAAAAAATGTGCGTCTTTTCTTTTTTGAAACACGCGAACTTTTTTCCATTCATTCCCTCTAAATTCTCAGTTGTTCTTTTGGAAAGAAACCGTTAAGCCTCTTTTTGTTGTCACTATGAATCGCTTTCACGATGAATTGCTATCATGATGAATAGTTGTAACGATAAATTGTTGCAATAATGAACTTAGGACAGCTCTTATTGCAGCTAAAACATAATCGCGTATTGATATAGCACTAAACTGCACGCTATGCGGTATATTTTAAGGATGAGTGAATGACCATTTATGATCTGAAGCCGAAGTTTCAGAATCTGTTACGCCCTATCGTTCGTCAGCTCTTTGAGGCGGGAATTACAGCCAACCAAGTCACCCTCGCAGCATTAGGGTTGTCCATTATCGTTGGCGCTCTATTAGCCATTTTCCCTAGCCCTTATTTGTTTATCCTGCTGCCGTTTGTCCTCTTTATTCGTATGGCGCTCAACGCTATTGATGGCATGCTAGCTCGTGAGCATAACCAAAAAAGTCACCTTGGTGCCATGCTAAATGAGCTAGGAGACGTCATCTCTGATGTTGCCTTATACCTACCTTTCGTGCTGATTTTCCCGCATGCATTTTGGTGGATTTTATTGATCCTATTCCTCAGTGTTTTGACTGAATTTATCGGCGTCATTGCTCAAGCGATTGGAGCATCTCGCCGTTATGATGGCCCCGTAGGCAAAAGTGATCGTGCTTTTGTTTTTGGCGCGCTAGGGTTGTTTGTCTGTATTTTTCCGCAACTGATGACCACTAGTTGGATCAATATCCTGTTCGTCATCCTTGCCTTGCTGTTGTTCTATACCTGCTATAACCGTATTCGCCGCGCACTGACTGAATTAAGTGCAGTATCGGAAAATAATTAAGGAAGAATTATGAACGCTCAAACTGACTATTCGACTCAACGTCCCGTTGTCGAATCTCAATTTACCACCAGTGATCATACCAATTTGTTTTATCGTTATTGGCCAACTGAACAAATCACCGATAAAGCCATTATTTTGTTTCACCGTGGTCATGAGCACTCTGGTCGTGTTGCGCATTTAGTGGATGAATTGAATCTCCCTGATTTTGCTATGTTTGCGTGGGATGCTCGTGGACACGGCCGAAATGAAGGCCCTCGTGGCTACAGCCCATCTCTAGGCACGTCCATCCGTGATGTGGATGAGTTTGTCCATTACGTATCAGAGCAATATCAGATCCCACTCGAAAATATTATTGTTATTGGGCAAAGTGTTGGGGCAGTCTTGGTCTCTACATGGGTGCATGACTATGCGCCTAAAATCCGTGGTATGGTGCTAGCCTCCCCAGCATTTAAGGTCAAACTGTACGTCCCATTTGCCCGTACAGGCTTAGGGCTAATGCAAAAAATTCGCGGATTGTTCTATGTGAACTCTTATGTAAAAGCCAAGTTTTTAACCCACGATGAGCAGCGTATTCAATCGTTTAACAATGACCCGCTGATCACACGCCCAATTGCCGTAAACATTCTTCTGGAGCTGTATACAACTGCAGAACGTGTGGTCGCGGATGCCGCTGCCATCACTTTGCCAACCCAGTTGTTTATTTCTGGTAGTGACCATGTGGTTCACCATAAACCACAGCATCAGTTTTATGATAGCCTAAATACCTCAATTAAAGAGAAGCATATTCTTCCCGGTTTTTATCACGACACATTAGGTGAAAAAGACCGCCATATTCCTATCGAAATGATCCGTCAGTTTGTTGATAAATTATTTGCACTTCCGCTGTATCAACATAATTACCAATTCGAAGATACCTGGAGCACCAGTGCCGATGCATTCCGCTCATTGAGTGTACCGCTGCCACAATACTGCCCGAAAAACCTTGCTTATAAGATCATGAGCAAGTCCATGAGCACGTTGGGTAAAGCATCTGAAGGCGTGCGTATTGGCTACGATAAAGGCTTTGATTCCGGCTCTACCCTCGACTATGTCTATCGCAACGAGGCGCAAGGTTCCGGTCTGTTTGGTCGCATTATCGATAGGCAGTACCTCAACAGTATTGGCTGGCAAGGGATCCGCCAGCGCAAAGTCAACATTGAAAACATTATTCGCCAAGCTATTCGTGAACTGACTAATACAGGAAAACCCGTTCGTATTATGGATATTGCCGCGGGTCAAGGTCGTTATATTTTTGATGCCATTAATGACTACGGAAAAGTCGATTCCGTTCTACTGCGTGACTACAGCCCAATTAACGTTGAACAAGGCCGTTTACATATCAAAGAACGTTACTTAGAAGACAAAGTTCGCTTTGAAGAAGGTAACGCATTTGATGCCGACGACCTCGCGGCAGTTTCTCCAGCGCCAACGTTGGGAATCGTCAGCGGTCTATATGAGCTTTTCCCAAGCAATGAGCTGGTCCGAGCTTCCCTTGATGGGCTTTCTCGTGCCATTCCATCCGGTGGTCTACTCGTCTACACCTGCCAACCTTGGCACCCACAGGTTGAAATGATTGCCCGAGTACTGCCAAGTCACCAAGGTGGACAAGCATGGGTAATGCGCTGCCGTAGCCAAGGCGAAATGGATGCTTTAGTCGAAGAAGCTGGCTTCGAAAAAATCACGCAGTCCATCGATAACTGGGGCATTTTTAGCGTTTCCCTTGCTCGACGCCGTTAATTACTTTTCTTTTTAACTATCAGGTTATTGGTATCATCACCAATAACCTGTATTTTTATCTACCCAGCACTCATTCAGCCTGCAAATAGCTCACTTACTTGGCAAATGACTTATTGGTGCATTTTCTATGCATCCAAATTCGATTAATAAGGATAGGAACCGAACCCATGCTTCATTTAGCCCAGGACACGCGCCCGACATCACGACGCCAAATTTGGCTCTATGGGCTATTTTGGTTGCTATTCTTAGCCCCTTTTTTCTTTTTAACCTATGGGCAAGTCAATAATTACACCGCGACACTGTCCAATGTGCCTTCTTATGTATACGGATGGGAAACACACATTCCATTTTTGCCATGGACCATCATCCCCTATTGGAGCATCGACCTGTTCTATGGACTTTCCTTGTTTATCTGTGTCACCCGCCGTGAACAGTACATCCATGGTTTGCGCTTAGTTGCCGCCTCGCTGATCGCCTGTGCTGGTTTTTTACTTTTTCCACTTAAATTCAGCTTTCCGCGCCCAGAAACCAATGGAGCATTCGGCTGGATGTTCGATAGCCTAGAGCTGTTTGACTTACCCTATAACCAAGCCCCCTCTCTGCATATTATTTTACTGTGGTTATTGTGGCTACGTTTCAGGGCTCATACTCCAACCCAATGGCGCTGGTTGCTACACAGTTGGTCAATCCTTATTTTGATCTCCGTTCTTACCACATGGCAGCATCATTTTATCGATGTGATCACCGGCTTCGCCGTTGGTGTCATCATCAGTTACTTGTTACCCATCAATACTCGCTGGCAATGGCGCTATACTGGTAGCCCTCGTAGCCTGAAAATAGCGAAAAACTATGGGCTTGGTGCTATTGCCTGCTATGCTCTCGCCTTTCTCGTGCAAGGTGCAGCATGGTGCCTCCTATGGCCCGCAATCGCCTTAACTTTCGTCACACTGGGCTATTTAGGTGCTGGCGCTTCTGTATTCCAAAAAACCGCGACTGGCCACGTTTCTCCTTCTGCCACATTAGTTTTACTTCCCTATCGCCTGATCGCTTGGGGTACCTATCATTACTATGCCAAGCGCTGTCAGCAACCCAGTATTGTGAACGAAAAAATTGTTTTGGGAGGACGCCCGTTATATCCACTGCAAACTCAAGCTGTTCTCGATATGACTTGCGAGTGGCCTCGCAATAACTACAGCCAAGGTAAAAATTATTGTAGTCAGCCGCAAATTGATTTGTTACCTCTAAGCCCCGAGGATATTGAGAAAGCTGTTACAACTATGGACAGACTCGCCCAAAGTGGTTCGGTGTATGTTCATTGCAAGTTAGGTTATTCTCGTAGTGCGACGGTAGTGGTAGCTTGGATGGTGCATCAAAATATGGCGAGAAATATCGATGAGGCCATCGCCCATGTGGAACAAGTTCGCCCTCAGGTGATTTTAAATTCAGCGACTGTTGAGCAGTTACATCACTGGTATCAGCAATTTCATGTACGGAGAACACACCAATGAGTTCACTGATGGATAAAAACCAAGGAGATGTGATTTTAGTATTCACTGCCAGTTGGCGCTATTTTGCCGTAGGTGCCATCCTCGCGTTATTGGGACAATTTGCTTTACTGCTTCATGATTCGATATCACGCTTTAGCCTCGCAGTGAGTGTCGGGCTGTTTTTTGCTAGCCAATACTTTATTTTCCGCCTATGGCTCGACCACCATTTCTTCACGCTAATTTACCGTCAGGGAGATACCCAAGCCTTTGATAATGCTCTCGGGCTGCTATTTCCTCAATCCTTAGAAAATCAAAATAAGGAAAACCGAAACATGGAAAGTCGCTGGGAAGGTACTCGTAAATTATTTCAGCGTGCCAGTTATTGCGTGGTTCTCTTGTGGGGATGGTTATTATTTTCGCTTATTTTTTAGTTCGTTTTGGGATATTTAAATAAGCGGTGAATTTACTATTAATTAATTATCACACCTTTTAAATTGCTGTTTAAAATAGCAAATCGATAGTTAATAATTATTTTAAATACGTTTAATGATATTTAACGGAGTAAATAACGCTTTTTTACTTTTGATACTGAAAACGTTATGATAATTGTAGTTTCATTGATAAATAACACATTTTTTTGATTCAGTTAGGCGTATCCTCATATCTTCATTTCGTTTATTTTTCACCCTGTTATTTTGGTAGGGTTTTAATGAGTACAAAAAATATTAATAGATTGCGCCCTTTTAGCGCATTGATTGATTCCTGTTGGAAAGAGAAATACACCGCAGCTCGCTTTATGAAGGATTTAATTGCGGGTATTACCGTTGGGATTATTGCAATTCCACTGGCTATGGCACTCGCTATAGCCAGTGGTGTTCCACCTCAATATGGTCTTTACACCGCCGCCATTGCGGGGATTGTCATTGCAATTTCGGGTGGTTCTCGTTACAGCGTTTCTGGGCCAACTGCGGCCTTTGTGGTTATCTTATACCCCGTATCTCAACAATACGGGCTTAGTGGCTTATTAGTCGCGACATTAATGTCAGGGATTATCTTGCTAGCGATGGGTTTTGCTCGCTTCGGTAAGTTTATCGAATATATTCCTGTGTCCGTCACGCTTGGTTTCACATCGGGGATTGCGATTACGATTGCGACCATGCAAATCAAAGATTTTTTTGGTCTGCATATGGAGCATGTCCCTGAAAACTATGTCGATAAAGTGATTGCATTGACTAAGGCATTTCCAACCTTGCAATACAGTGACACCTTGATTGGGCTTGCAACTTTATTCGTGCTGATTTTCTGGCCTAAACTCAAAGTTCGCCTACCGGGACACTTGCCTGCAATTATTGTCGGCACCCTGATCATGTGGGCGCTAACCCTATTTGATATTCAGGTGGAAACTATCGGTTCTAAATTTAGCTATTTACTACCGGATGGAACTCAAGGTAACGGTATTCCACCTATTCTGCCTCAGTTTATGTTGCCTTGGGAGTTACCGGGTAGTGCGCCCATCAGTTGGTCGATGATCACCGCATTGATGCCTGCCGCTCTGTCAATGGCTGTTCTTGGTGCAATTGAATCCCTATTGTGTGCCGTCGTGCTCGACAACATGACGGGGAAAAAGCACCATTCCAATAGTGAGCTTATTGGTCAAGGGTTAGGGAATATTGCCGCCCCATTCTTTGGTGGGATCACCGCAACCGCAGCGATTGCCCGTTCGGCTGCAAACGTCCGCGCAGGTGCAACATCCCCTATTTCTGCCATTGTGCACTCTATTTTAGTGTTGCTGACCCTGCTTATTCTGGCGCCATTGCTCTCCTATTTACCGCTCGCTGCTATGTCCTCACTACTGCTGATTGTGGCGTGGAATATGAGTGCTGCTGGCAAAGTGTTTACGTTAATCCGCCGTGCGCCAAAAGACGACATTATTGTTTTACTGCTGTGTATGTCACTGACTGTCCTATTCGACATGGTTATTGCTATCACTGTCGGGATTGTTATCGCATCACTGCTGTTTATGCGCCGAATTGCCAACATGACACGCGTGACTCAGTTACCTGAGACTCAAGAAGATAAAAGCCTGCTGGTTGTGCGCGTTAATGGGCCGCTGTTCTTTGCTGCTGCGGAGCGTATTTTTGACGAGCTACGGGTAAAAAGTCACGGGTATGAAACAATTGTGATGCAGTGGGATGCCGTACCGGTATTTGATGCAGGGGGGCTGGAAGCCTTCCATAAATTTATTGATATCGTTCGTAAAGACACCCACATTATTGTGTGTGATATTCCATTCCAACCACTGAAAACATTAGCCCGTGCCAATGTTCGTCCGATTGATGGCGTGCTCAGTTTCCAAAATTCACTGAAAAGTGCATTAGAAGAGGTTAAGCGGATCCAAGAGAATAAAAAGCAGCTTAAGTCATAACAACGCTACCATATTATTAGCTTAACACTGACAATAAAAATGCCGCACTTGCTGAACAAGAGCGGCATTTTCTATTCAATCCTGTATGCTAAAAATCAGTAGCAATACATTTCGTTACCTTCGGTTTTACCTAATTCACAAGCCATCGCACGGAGTTTTGTCGCTTTCTGCTCGTCATCTCTGACGGCACCATTGTTACCATCATTAAATTGAAATGAAGCCATACCTTCTGCAAAGCCAGCGAAGGTTAATGCATCCGCTTTTGCAAACCATTCCAACGCTTTTTTCTCATCTTGCGGCACCCCATTACCATCGTAATAAATAATACCTAACCATAAAGGCGCATTAAAATAATCTTTGTCATTTAACGCACTGACCTCCTCAAGTAGTGTAATAGCGCGCGGGTAATCAACGCCACCTGACTCAGGAGTAATCAGCGTTTCAGCTAAACTTATCTTCCCGCGAATACTCCCACCAGCAACGGCTTTAGTCGCATATTCACGGGCTTTGACAAATTCCTCAGTAAACGTTCTATCCCCACTAATTAACGTGATATCCGCCAATAGTGAATACGCATCGGCATTGCCTGCTTGTGCTGATTTCTCTGCCCATAACTTGGCATTGTTTTGGTTTTGTAATACACCAATTCCCGACAAATACATTCCAGCTAATTCATATTGCGCTTTAGCGTCATTGTTTTGAGCCGCCGTTTTGGTCTGTTCAAATATTTTCTTATCTTCAGGCGTAATATCGTATTGCGCCATTGCATGTAGTGAGAACATTAAGCCCATCGCACCTAAGCAAAATTGGCGGCTGGTATTTTTAATAGCAGAGAGGATTGGGTACATAGGTGCCTTATTATTTATAAACGTTAATACAGATGATAAACGATGCGTTAAAACGGTTCTTAAGACGCTATAACGCAGAGCCTTGCCCACCATTAGCGAGCAAGTATTGGTACAAACTGTTCATACCTACCCAGCGATTTTCACACCATTGTGGCGCTAATAATGTCGGTTTTCTCGCACTGGCACTGATACGATGGTACAGAATACCCGTTGGCGTATGGCGGATAATCTCCCCTGCGGTTGCGGTATATTCATCTAAAGATAGGGTTTCTAAGCGACCTGCTCGCCAGCTTTTTGCCATAATACTACCCTCAACGATATGCAACGGATGCAGTTTTATGCCATCTGTGCCACATGCCAATACCGCCTCTAACGTCTGCATATTCATGGCAGCATTTTCATTTGGCAGACCGCAAATCAAATGGGTGCAAACCTTAAGTCCCAGTGCTCGAGCTTTTTGGGTGGTCGCTTGATAAGTGGCAAAATCATGACCACGATTAATACGGTGCAATGTTTTGTCATGGGCGGTTTGTAAACCGAGCTCTAGCCAAATTTCATAGCCTTGTTGGCGATAATCCGCCAATAACGATAACACCGCTTCAGGCACACAGTCAGGGCGAGTTCCTACGCATAAGCCAACCATATCCGCCTGTTGTAGCGCTTCTTCATACAGCTGTTTTAAACGATGTACTTCGTCGTAAGTACTGGTATAAGCTTGAAAATACGCTAAATAGCGATTGGCGCGGGAAATTCGAGAGACTTGTTGCCGGATTTGAAGGGTGATGGGTTGTTCGGACTGTTTCTCATCACTGAAGGATGACACATTACAAAATGTGCAGCCACCTCGCCCCAACGTACCATCACGGTTTGGGCAGCTAAAACCACCATGTAAGGTGACTTTATGGATTTTTTCACCATATCGGCGCTGGAGATCAGCGCCGAACATGGAAACAACATCATTTAATTGCATTTGAAACGATGATTAGCTGTTGGTGTCCAACGCAGGAAAGCTTTTCACAACTTCGTCAATGGCTTTAACTTGCTGTAAGAATGGCTCTAATTTGTTTAATGGTAATGCAGAAGGACCATCACAACGCGCGTTATCTGGATCTGGGTGAGCTTCAAGGAATAGACCGGCTAAGCCAACCGCCATCCCTGCTCTTGCCAGTTCAGCAACTTGACCACGACGACCGCCTGATGCTGCGCCAAATGGGTCACGGCATTGCAGTGAGTGTGTTACGTCAAAAATGACTGGGCAACCATTAGAGGCTTGCATCATGACATTAAAACCAAGCATATCAACTACTAAGTTGTCATAACCAAAGTTTGCACCACGGTCACACAGGATAATGTTATCGTTGCCACCTTCGATGAATTTCTCAACGATGTTGCCGATTTGTCCCGGGCTGATGAACTGAGGTTTCTTGATGTTAATTACCGCATCGGTTTTCGCCATCGCTGCAACTAAGTCAGTTTGACGAGCCAAGAATGCAGGTAATTGGATAACATCAACCACTTCAGCAGCTGGCTGAGCTTGCTCTGGAGTATGAACATCGGTAATGATTTTCACGCCAAAAGTCTGTTTGATTTCTTGGAAGATTTTCAGACCTTCTTCCAGACCCGGTCCACGATAAGAGTGAATAGATGATCGGTTAGCTTTATCAAAAGAGGCTTTAAATACATACGGAATGCCTAATTTTTGTGTCACAGTGACATAATGCTCACACACTTTCATCGCCATATCGCGAGATTCAAGTACGTTCATGCCACCAAACAGAACAAATGGCAGATCGTTTGCGACCTTAATATCACCGATACTGACTACTTTCTGTTGCATACTCTTACCCTTTATAGGAAGACAAAAACTGTCTATACGTTAATCAATGCAGTACAACTGGAAGGTTATCCAGCGAATAAATTTGGATCTTAATCATTTCCGACACGGGGTCTTCTGGGCAGTGCTCAACAAAATAGTTAAGGTCGCTCAGCGCCACATGGTTACAATCTAAGTGCGCGAGGATAAGCCCTCGATCACGAATTTCATAAGGGTCTTCAGGATCGAGGATCAGCAATGTCTCACAGACTTTTAATGCCATCTCCATTTTTTTCTCTTCCATCAGCGCCGCTTTTAATGTGTCGAAAATTTTGCGAACAATAATGCTATGTTCAGCCACATCCAATTCATCAAAAATAAATTCGGAGTATGGATCAACCGTGCCTTTTAGCCACATCGTTAATGTATGCTGTGACAAGGTTTCACCGCTAACAGGGTTAATAAACCACTGGGAGCCATCGCGTTTTGTCGAGACAAAGAGTAATTGAGTCGGGAAAATCGCAGCTTCAATCTCTAAATCGAGCTGCTCCGCAATAAATAAGAAAATTGAGCCAAGAGAGACCGGAGTACCTTGCTTAGAAACTAAAACTTTATCTAACCACAGCATATCAGATAGCGCATAAACACCGTGCGCCGCACCAAATTTCCACTCACCATAAAACAGTGCAATCAGCCGCTCTATCTTTGACTGATTATCAGCAGTCAAATCCATTGCTTCACGCGCTTTAGCGACTAAATCATCTAATTGCGTTTGTACCTGCATAAAGGGGAAATCGGCACGAATGATTTGTGAAACCATCATAATGCCTTCGCTTAACGGTAACTGATTAAACTCAATATTTGCTATTGTTTTCATTACAATTCCACTGCAATTGCCCGCTTAACCATTCCATTGGCCAAGGGAAATTCGCTCTTTACCACCATAATCCAGACAGGTCTCGACATTGGTGTACCCATTTTCATTAAACAGCTCTCGCACTGTTAAACCTTGCTGCCAACCATGCTCAAGCAGCAGCCACCCTTGTTGTTTTAGGTATTGTTTTGATGTGGCAATAATATGTTCTAAATCTGAAAAACCCTGATTATCCGCAATCAGCGCGGTTGATGGCTCGAAACGCACATCACCTTGACTTAAGTGAATATCACCCTCATCAATATAAGGAGGATTACTCACAATCATATCAAATAGTTCATTGGGGAGTGAAGCAAACCAATCACTTTGTGAGAACTGAATATTTGAAATGGCTAAACGTTGTTGATTTCGTTGCGCTAACGCCACCGCATCGGGATTAAAATCCACGCCCGTCACACGACTATTAGGTAACTCTGACGCTAAGGCTAACCCAATAGCCCCCGTTCCTGTGCCAAGATCCAAAATACGACAGGCATCTTGAGGAAGGCGCGCTAACGCTTGCTCGACAAGGCATTCGGTATCTGGACGTGGGATCAAGGTTGCAGGGGAAACATACAGCGGTAGTGACCAGAATTCTCGTTCACCCACAATGTAGGCAATCGGTTCTCCTTGTTCACGGCGAGCTAATAGCGCCTCTAATTGCTGTTGTTCATGGGAAGTGAGTTCGGTTTCATCAAAAGCGAGGATGTAGGTACGGCTGCGCTCTGTTGTGTGTTGCAACAGGATCTGCGCATCTCGTTTAGCGCTATCACTGGCAGACAGTCTGACGACTGCCTGCTGTAACCATTCGCTATAACGCATTAGTCCTGCTCTGATAAAGCAGAAAGCTGATCAGCTTGGTATTCGTTGATGATAGGCTGAATTAATGTATCCAGTTTTCCTTCCATCACTTCATCCAAACGGTACAGCGTTAGGTTAATACGGTGATCCGTGACTCGACCTTGTGGGAAATTATAGGTACGAATGCGGTCAGAACGGTCGCCGGAACCTAATAAGTTACGGCGTTCTGAAGCTTCTGCGGCATGGCGTTTATCCATTTCAGCTTGGCGAATACGCGCACCCAACACAGACATCGCTTTCGCTTTGTTTTTGTGTTGTGAACGTTCATCCTGGCATTCAACCACAATACCCGTTGGTAAGTGGGTAATACGAATTGCAGAGTCGGTGGTGTTAACGTGCTGACCACCCGCACCCGATGAACGGAACGTATCGATACGTAAATCTGCTGGGCTAATTTCCGGTAATTCCGCTTCTGGCAGTTCAGGTAAAATAGCGATAGTACAAGCGGAGGTATGAATACGGCCTTGTGATTCCGTTTCAGGAACACGTTGTACGCGGTGACCGCCGGATTCAAACTTCAAACGACCATACACGCTATCACCCGAAATTTTTGCGATAACTTCTTTGTATCCGCCGTGCTCACCATCGCTGGTGCTCATCAGCTCAACGCGCCAGCGGTTGCTTTCCGCATAACGGCTGTACATACGGAATAAATCACCCGCAAAAATTGCCGCTTCATCGCCACCCGCGCCCGCGCGGATTTCCACAAAGCAGTTATATTCATCATCAGGATCTTTTGGAAGTAACAACAATTGCAATTGTTGCTCTAGCTCTTCATTGCGCTCTTTTGCTTCTTTTAGCTCTTCTTGAGCCATCTCTTTCATTTCAGGATCGTCTAACAGCATTTGGGCTGTTTCAATATCATCCTGAACGGTGCGCCACGCAGTAAAACACTTCGCGACATCCGTTAATTGAGCATATTCTTTTGATAAAGCACGAAAACGGTCTTGATCAGCAATCACACCCGCATCAGCAAGGTGCGCTTCAATTTCTTCGTAGCGTTCTTGTAATGCTTCTAGTTTTGCGACAATAGAAGGCTTCATTCGTTATATCAGACCTATGATTAAAAAGTGGTTATTGATGGTCCAGCCCTAGGCTGTCCCTAAGTAGATTTAGACGCTCAACATCCCCATTTCCCGCAGCTTGCTGCAAAGATTTAGTCGGAGCGTGGATCAGGCGGTTGGTTAACTGTTGTGATAGCTGCATAATTACTTGCTCAGGGTTGGCACCTTGGGCAATGGCTGCAAGTGCTTTTTCGGTCATGCTTGCCCGAATTGCTTCCGCCTGCTCTCTGTATTCGCGAATTGTAGAGACTCCGGCTTGTGAGCGCAACCAATCCATAAAATGACCGCTTTCTTGCTCAACAATAAATTCCGCTTCAACCGCGGCAGCTTTACGTTGCGCCAAGTTTTGGGCAATGATGGATTCCAGATCATCAACAGTGTAGAGATAAACATCTCTGAGTTTTTCTACATCCTGCTCGATATCACGAGGAACTGCGATATCAATCAATAACATAGGTTTACTACGGCGTGCTTTCATCGCACGTTCGACCATCCCTTTACCAATAATTGGTAGCGGGCTAGCCGTTGAACTAATCACAATATCCGCTTCTGCTAAACGGTTATCGATATCAGCTAATGAGATAACTTGCGCGTTCACTTCTTTGGCGAGAAGTTCGGCTCGTTCTAGCGTTCGGTTAGCGATCATCATCTTTTGTACGCCATGCTCACGCAAATGACGTGCGACTAATTCGATGGTTTCCCCTGCCCCGACTAACAAGATATTCAAATGTTTGAGTGATTCGAAAATTTGTCTTGCTAGTGTACAAGCTGCAAAAGCGACAGAGACCGCATTAGCACCGATATCAGTTTCGGTTCGCACACGTTTAGCCACAGAAAACGATTTTTGGAATAAGCGCTCTAATTCGCTAGATAGAGAATGATTATCTTGCGAAAGCGCAAACGCCTTTTTCACTTGACCGAGAATTTGAGGCTCACCAAGAACCAGCGAATCTAACCCGCTTGCTACACGCATAAGGTGGCTAACTGCGCGCGCATCTTGATGCCAATAGAGGCTAGGTTGGAGATCTTTGGCGGTGATCCCATGAAAATCACATAACCATTTAGTTAACTGTTCCTGCGCTTTTTCTTGGGACTCAAGGCTGAGATACAGTTCAGTTCGGTTACAGGTAGACAGCACAACGCCGCCACTCACTTGAGGCTGTTTCAGTAACTCCTCAAGTGCGTGGTCGATTTTTTCAGGACCAAAAGCGACTTGCTCACGCAAAGCCACTGGTGCTGTTTTATGATTAATGCCTAAGGCTAATAGGGTCATTGTGCTTACGACTTACTCACATTGCTCACATTGCTAATTTATTTGTCAGTATGATACTAGTGACCTAGTTCATTACTGCGATTTATATTTATATATTGTAGATGATTAACGCGTCTGTTTCTACGGGTAGGCTATGATCAACAATCAGAAAGATGATGCATACCAAAATTTACGTTGATTATCGGACTGTCTGATATCAATATCAATAAGATGCATCAAGGATGCCGTCATTTGGCACAGAAAGCAAATTCCCTACTTTTTGGTATGTTTTCATTGATAACCACTACAGATTAGCGCAATATTCCTGAAAATTACCTTTTGAGAACCGATATGCAACTTTCTTCAGCTCTGTCGTTTACGCGCCCAGCCAAAAATTTTTGGCGATTAATGCCCCTTTCCTGCTTGCTGCTGACTGCCTGTGTGACTACCTCTCAAGACACCACGAAAGGCACTTCATCCTCAACGGATGCGCAGTGGAAAGCCCACCAATCGCAAGTGGTTGAACTGCGTGACTACCAAACTCGCGGCTCCTTTGTGTACATTGGCGGTCAAGGTACCGGAACAGAAACCAAAACTTACGCGAAGTTTTTCTGGCAGCAATATACCCCAGAAAAATACCGTTTATTACTGACTAACCCATTAGGCACGCGTGAATTGGAACTCAGTGTAGAGCCTGATTTAACCAAATTAACGACTAAAGATGGGCAAACTCACATGAGTGATGTGCCGAGTGAGTTAATTTATCAGTTAACAGGCATGGATATCCCTATTGACGATCTCACCGCTTGGTTGGTCGGCTCACCGGGACGCGCCACTGAATACACCCTCGATAGTAACCATTTGCTCAAATCCGTGACGTTTAAAATCAATGGCGAAACATGGAAATTGGATTATCTCTCTTACGATACCAAAACCTCGCCAATGCTGCCGAACCACATGGAGCTCAAGCAAGGGGATAAAGTCATCAAGTTAAAAATGGATAGTTGGACACTGAAAAAATGACGTTAACGTGGCCATCACCGGCAAAATTGAATCTTTTTTTATACATTACCGGGCAGCGAGCTGATGGTTATCATGAGCTACAGACTCTGTTTCAATTTTTAGATTATGGTGATGAAATCACCTTTACCACGCGTTCGGATGATCAGATTAATTTACTCACCCCGATGCCGGGCGTAGATGTCGAAAAAAACTTAATCATTCGAGCCGCCAAAAGCCTGCAAACCTATTGTCGCGAAACCCTCAATCATCAAGGTCCATTAGGTGCAGATATTCGCATCAATAAAGTGCTGCCGATGGGTGGTGGAATTGGCGGCGGATCGTCAAATGCGGCGACAACACTGATTGCGCTTAACGAGCATTGGGGAACACACATTGCTGACGAGGTTTTAGCCGAATTAGGTAAACACCTCGGTGCCGATGTGCCCGTTTTTGTTCGCGGTCATGCCGCCTTTGCCGAAGGTATTGGCGAAATTTTAACACCCGCCGAGCCAAAAGAGTGTTGGTATTTAGTCGCACACCCCGGAATTGAAATCTCAACTCCGATGATCTTCACAGATCCAGAATTAAATAGAAATTCTCCAAAACGCTCTTTAGCCGCATTATTACTGGCTCCGTATGCAAATGACTGTGAACCGATCGCAAGAAAACGTTTTCGTGAGGTTGAACAGCTCGTTTCTTGGCTGTTAGAATATGCTCCGTCTCGCCTAACAGGAACAGGCGCTTGTGTGTTTTCTGAATTTGAAACCCAAGCGGATGCCCTGAAGGTGTTAAATAAATCCCCATCGTGGGTGCAAGGATTCGTCGCTCAAGGAGCGAATGTTTCTCCTGTGCACAAATTCCGCGCTGGGATAACCCGTGTATTGCACCGATAGTAATGACTTATCCATCATTGCTGTTGGTCAACAATATCTCTCTGGACGCAAGCCTGAGGTTTTTCTCGTGCCCGATATGAAGCTTTTTGCTGGTAACGCTACACCGGAACTAGCACAACGTGTTGCTAACCGCCTTTACACTAATCTTGGAGACGCGGCTGTTGGTCGTTTTAGCGACGGCGAAGTCAGTGTTCAAATTAATGAAAATGTTCGCGGTGGTGATATTTTTATCATCCAGTCAACTTGCGCACCAACCAATGACAACCTGATGGAACTCGTTGTTATGGTCGATGCCCTGCGCCGTGCATCTGCTGGTCGTATTACCGCTGTTATCCCTTACTTCGGTTATGCAAGACAGGATCGTCGCGTACGTTCTGCCCGTGTACCAATCACCGCTAAAGTTGTTGCCGATTTTCTGTCAAGTGTGGGTGTTGACCGTGTTCTTACTGTTGACTTACACGCAGAGCAGATCCAGGGCTTCTTTGATGTTCCTGTAGATAACGTATTTGGTAGCCCAATCCTTCTGGAAGATATGTTGCAGAAAGATTTAGAAAATCCAATCGTTGTTTCTCCAGACATCGGCGGCGTCGTTCGTGCTAGAGCAATCGCGAAATTACTGAACGATACTGATATGGCAATCATTGACAAACGTCGCCCACGCGCAAACGTTTCTCAAGTCATGCACATCATCGGTGACGTTTCTGGTCGTGACTGTATCTTAGTTGACGATATGATTGATACTGGTGGCACACTGTGTAAAGCAGCTGAAGCGCTGAAAGAACGTGGTGCTAAGCGTGTATTCGCTTACGCAACTCACCCAATCTTCTCAGGTAATGCTGTAGACAACATCAAAAACTCTGTGATTGATGAAGTCATTGTTTGTGACACAATTCCTCTTTCTCCTGAAATCAAGGCGCTGAACAAAGTTCGTACCCTGACCCTTTCAGGCATGCTGGCCGAAGCTATTCGCCGTATCAGCAATGAAGAGTCAATTTCTGCGATGTTCGAGCACTAATTCTAAAGCGGGGTCTTAATGACCCCGTTTTAACATCCTAGTTTCAGTCGTTTTTCATGAAATTATTGAGACGGGGAATGTGCTTTATCGCACCACATTTATTGTGGTCACGATACAAAATTTATAAGTAGCGCCCCTACTGTTGTTCATCAACCGTAGGGGCTTTATTTTTAGCTTTTCAAAAAGCCGCTTTTTTAAAGCCTACTTTTTCAGGCAAAAAAATAAGAGTGAAATCATACATAGTGAATTTCACTCTTATTTAGATTTCATCTATTTTTCAATAATATGCTTCTGTTCATCTCTATTGATAAGCTTCAAATGAACTTCAGCTAACTCGTTATGGGTAGCGGTGGTTATCGTTACGAGAATGAAATTGACGTTTCACCAAACAGTAACGGTCTTCCACTTTCTCTTTACCGCCCATTCTTGCGCCCACTAACCAAACCAACGCACCGATAAAGATCCCAAACAGTGAGCTATTGATGATGTCATCGGACAACCCTAAATCAACAATATGAGAAAACAGGTTTAAACCGATGCTTCCCCCCATCACCACCATACCCAAACCCATCAAGCCATTACCAATGAGAGTAACCATTTTCCGTTTCATATCTACCTCCAATATCAGTAAACTGATACGCAAGCATTGAAGAAAAGTTCGATAAAACTTTATATTTATGTAAAGAGTATAGCTCTTTAAGTAAAATTATTTGCGATAAGCTTCACATGTATAGAAGAGTTTAAGGATATCTACTCAAAAAGTGCTTTTTATCAATTTACCAACTGATGATGGTATTGACGAATAATTCATAAGCTAATTATCACTAACGCAATCTTATCAATGACAATTTTGTACATCCACCCCGACACGAGGTAAACTAGTCGCCAATTTCTATACATTGACAGTGAAAAAGTCCCCGTGAGTAAAATAAAATTAATTGTTGGATTAGCCAATCCGGGCGCTGAATATGCGCAAACCCGCCATAACGCTGGTGCGTGGTATGTTGATTTACTGGCACAACGCCATAACCAATCGTTAAAAGAAGAGCCTAAATTTTTTGGTTATACGGCTCGCATCAATCTTAATGGCAATGATATTCGCTTGCTGGTCCCGACCACCTTTATGAATTTGAGCGGTAAATCCGTCGCAGCAGTGGCCAATTTCTATCGCATTAATCCAGATGAAATTTTAGTCGCCCATGATGAGCTCGATTTACCACCAGGTGTGGCCAAAATGAAGCTCGGTGGCAGTAACGGCGGGCATAACGGCTTAAAAGATATTCAAAGTAAATTTGCCAATAACCCGAACTTTTACCGCTTACGCATTGGTATTGGGCACCCTGGCGATAAAAACAAAGTTGTTGGTTTCGTGTTAGGCAAGCCACCGCTGTCAGAACAGAAGCTTATTGATGATGCGATTGATGAATCTGTGCGCTGCACGGACATCCTGTTATCCGACGGAATGGATAAAGCTATCAATCGTTTACATGGTTTTAAAGCCACAGCCTAAGAGTTGATTTCATCAAACACGAGTTTTTGTGTATAATCAGCGCCAATTTTCTAAACATTAGGGGCAGCACTCGCCTGCCCCCGCTATTAAGGTGAGAAACATATGGGTTTTAAATGCGGTATCGTTGGTCTGCCTAACGTGGGTAAATCCACTCTGTTTAATGCATTGACCAAAGCCGGCATCGAAGCAGCCAACTTCCCTTTCTGTACAATTGAACCAAACACGGGTGTTGTGCCAATGCCAGACCCACGTCTTGATCAATTAGCTGAAATTGTGAAGCCTCAGCGCATCCTGCCAACCACGATGGAATTCGTTGATATCGCGGGGCTGGTAAAAGGCGCATCGAAAGGTGAAGGTCTTGGTAACCAATTCCTGACTAACATCCGTGAAACAGAAGCGATTGGTCACGTTGTTCGTTGTTTTGAAAATGACAATATCATCCACGTTGCTGGCCAAGTTGACCCAGCAGCCGATATCGAAGTGATCAACACTGAATTAGCATTATCTGACTTAGATACTTGTGAGCGTGCTATTCACCGCGTACAAAAACGCGCAAAAGGCGGCGATAAAGACGCAAAAGCGGAATTAGAAGCGCTGGAAAAATGCCTGCCACACTTAGAACAAGCTGGCATGCTGCGTTCATTAGATTTAACGGCTGAAGATAAAGCCGCAATCCGTTATTTAAGCTTCTTAACCCTGAAGCCAACTATGTACATTGCTAACGTCAATGAAGATGGTTTTGAAAATAACCCATACTTAGACAAAGTCTACGAAATTGCTAAAGCCGAAGGTTCTGTTGTTGTGCCTGTGTGTGCCGCTATCGAGTCTGATATCGCCGAACTGGACGATGAAGAGCGCGATGAGTTTATGGCTGATTTGGGCATTGAAGAACCAGGTCTGAACCGTGTGATCCGCGCAGGTTACGAATTATTAAACCTGCAAACTTATTTCACCGCTGGCGTGAAAGAAGTGCGCGCATGGACTATCCCTGTTGGCGCAACTGCTCCACAAGCGGCAGGTAAAATCCACACTGACTTCGAGAAAGGCTTTATCCGCGCACAAACTATCGCATTCGAAGATTTCATCAAATTCCGTGGTGAACAAGGCGCGAAAGAAGCGGGTAAAATGCGTGCTGAAGGTAAAGATTACATCGTTAAAGATGGCGATGTGTTGAACTTCTTGTTTAACGTGTAAGCCTATATCTTCTTATTAGAAAGTCGTTATTAAAGAGAAAAGCAGCATAAAACTGATTTGGTTTTAGGCTGCTTTTTTAATTTAAGCTCACAATTCTTCACTTCAAATAACCACTATATTGTTCAATTCATCACCTTTTATACTGATACTTTTTCTTGCGCTGACGGTGTAAATAGCGCAATCAATGCCCCAATCAGCAGAATAAACATAAATATTACCGAAAGAGTTGATGAATTAAACATACTGAATGGTGCTAAAAATAATGATGCTGATGTAAAAACAAGCGAAATCATAAATGGATATTTAATGCCAATATCCCTAACTCGTTGCGTCAGAAGAAGTGTAAATATGTAGATTTGGATAATAGCAAATACCGCTTCCATCAAACCAAACAGACTAAAAGAAAATTGGTAATAGAAATTACTTTTCAAAACTAAACCAGCATCCTCTGGATGAGCACTCAAATACCATTGATAGATTAATGTCTGAATGATGCCTAAAACTACCGACCAAAGGATCTCTGCCCCTAAGAAAGACAGCCTAGCTCTCCTTTTGTACTTCCATTGGTGAATGAGCTTAGAACGCATTATGAATCCTTCCATGTTTTAAAATAGCCATACCTTTCCCACCCACTATTTATTTTCCCAACTCGAAATGGGCAATATTCGCCCATAACAATACTAACCCCGCCCATTCTTATGCGCCACTATGTCAGCCATAATTGCTAACGCAATCTCTGGTGGCGTTTTACTGCCAATTGGAATACCGATAGGCGCATGGATCTGGTCTAGCATTTCAAGCGTTAATCCCCCTGAGTTTAATAAACGCTCTCGGCGCTTGGCACTGGTTCGGGTTGAGCCCATTGCGCCAATATAAAATGCAGATGTATTCACAGCTTCCATTAATGTTAAATCATCAATGCGAGGGTCATGAGTCAAAGACACAATGGCGGTATTGGATGCGCTTGGATTCTCTTCTAAAAAGCGTGCAGGGAATATTTTTTTAATCTCAACTTGTTCCGCAATTTGCCCAGCAAAGCGTAACAATTCATCATCGCGATGCTCACAAAGAATCACTTCAAAACCTAATGTAACCGCAAAATTAGCGCAGTAAACGCCGACATTAGAGATACCCGCAATTATCAGCTTGGGTGGCGCCATGATATAAAACTGGATCTCATCGCCATTACGTTCAATATGGGTGGGATGTTGTGAGTTTGGCACCGTGGTGATTTCACTTCTCTGGGGTAACGTCAATTTTTTGATGATGGCGGTATAACCGAGCAGTGCTGTTTGGATTTGCATGAGATATTGATGAGAATGTGGATTACAGGGTAAATATTCGATCAGTACATCTAAACTCCCTTCACAAGGTAAATTGACTTTGGCTTCCACACCGCCTTGGCCATAGCGAACAACTTGGCTATCTTTTAAATAATGGCCTTGCTGAATTCGTTGCAGAAAATCTTCTTCAATGCAGCCGCCAGAGAGAGAACCTACATACATCCCATCCCCTTTAGCGACCAATAAAGAGCCGGGGCTTCGCGGCGAAGAACCATAAGTATGCAGCACAGTGCATAACCAGACTGGCTCATCCGTTGCCCACTTTATTGCTTGAGAAATCACGGAAACATCTTCGCGTAGCATATTCAGTCCCTATTGATTTTTATTCTTAGTTTTTATTTGGAAGATAATCAATATCTTTAATGACATTCTCATCATTTATCTGCATTTCGTAAACCAATTGATGACGTAATATTGATTTTGCGCCATCATCACCCGATAAATTAAGCAAACTTTGTCGATATTTTTCTGATATTCCGACAGGATGCCCCGGTATGTTTTTATATACAGGTCGCACTAATGAATAATTTTTTAATTCGTTCGCAACTTGAATAAATATTTCGTGAGAAATATATGGCATATCCCCCAATTGAATTAACCAGCCACACCAATTAGAGGTATTTTTTACGCCTAACGCAATCGATTCCCCTAGCCCATCGCTATTTAATACGGAAAATGGAATATTAAAATGTAAACAATTGTTAATGACACCCACATTATCAGCGCGAGTGACCACATGAATAGGCAGTTCACTATTCATTGAATTTACAAGCGTTTTTTCGAACACAGTTTGTTGGTCAATTCGATAATTTAATTTACTTCCTTCACCGCCAGCACGTTGAAAACGCTCACTTTTTCCTGCTGCTAATATTAATATACCTATATTCATGGTTTACATTATACATAATTAATTTTATTGTTTATATTATAAATAATAATATGCAGATCATGCTGGCAATCGCTATTTTTATTATTCATCCAATTCTACTCATATTTCGATGGGAAATTATTGGATATATAAATATTTATATTACGAAACCAGCAATGAAATAAAAAATAATAATTGAAGCAATGAAAATAAGTGTAAGGGTATATTATGAGCAATAACCATGTCGGACTATCCCGCAGACACTTTATCAAATGTGCTGTTGTTGCGGGGATCTCTTGTTATATCGCCCCTTTGTATAGCCGAGCTTTTGATGTGCTATTCGAGGAAAAAATTCTTCAGGCTCCCGACTGGAACCCTGTCGATAAAAAAATCAAATTCCGAATTGATGGCTATGCCAAAGTGCAAGGTGAAAAAGTCTTTGCAAGAGATATTCGAGCCCGCGATATCCCTCACTGGCCCAAACAACAAGGGCACGCCTTTCTCCTACGTGTCACCCAAGCCGATAAAATCTACGAAGGTTTTAACCTCGAACGACTTAATGATGGCTTAATGCCTGACCGTATTGTTACAGCCAGTGATTTAGAAAAAGATGGCGTCGCCTTCCCTGAATTCTATGGTGAAGATTTACTGTTACCGACAGGAAAAACCCCTGCTTACTTAGGGCAAGCTGTCGCGTTACTGATTTATCATGATTTTGCCAAGTTTAGCTTCGCCAAAGAGACACTCAAATTCCACGACGATGTCATCCAATATGGTGCTTACACAGGACCATTACAGCGAGATCCTTGGGGAACTTATCGCGGGGTTCGTATCGGCGGAGAAACACCATTCTCGCCTGATATATACTCCAGCATGAAAGATATGCCTATCTCCCCGATTGGTATGAAAAAGCATCTCCCTATCTGGCCTGAAGGCCGTGAAGGTGGAAAGCTAGATCAAGAAGGCATGTATTATGCGGATGAACTCGCCAAACAGTTAGAAAATCCGCCGGAAGATTGGCTGATTATCAAGCGTAAATATTTTTCGCAATCTATTGATACCTCTGCATTAGAACCCGATAACGCCAATGGCTGGTATGATGCAAAAACACAATCTTTCCATTTAGTGATCCCAACCCAGTCTCCGCAAGAAGTGGCTGCATCACTGCCTGAAATGCTCGCAAAATCCAAATTCCCGATTAAGCAAATATTCTTACATCCTTGCTTTACTGTGGGTTATGGCTCGAAAGATCACACCCCATTCCCTTATTATGGTGCGATGGCAACCCTGTATGGTGATGGCGTTCCGATCCGCTTAGCCAACGACCGTTATGAACAGTTTCAATCTACCATCAAACGCCATGCGTTTGACATGGACTACACCCTCGCAGTCAATAAGAAAACCCATAAAATTGAAGCACTTTCCGCCTCATTTATTGGGGATGGAGGCGGCCGATGTAACTTTACGCCTTCCGTTGTGATGGTTGCTGCCACTGGCGCCCAAGCCATTTACTACATTCCTCGCAGTGATTTATCGGCGGTGGGTACCGCTTCTCGTGCAGTTGATGCGGGATCTGCTCGTGGTTATGGTACGTTACAGGCCATGGCAGCCACTGACATGATAATGGAAGAAGCAGCCAAATTACTCAAGGCCGACCCTATTGAGTTTCGCCTGAATAACATCATCAAGTCAGGAATGAAAAATACTCAAGGAGCGATCCCGGGTGGTGCAATTCGCGCGGATGAAGTGTTAACCCGTTGTGCTGAGCACCCAATGTGGAAAGAAAGAGCGAAACGTAAAGCCGACTTTGAAGCTAAAAATGCAGGCAAATTATTTGGTACTGGTATTTCTTGCGTTCAAAAAGACTTCGGTACAGGTGCTGAATCCTCCTTTGCGCGCGTTGAACTCACCCCTGAAGGAAAAATAGCCATTTATCATAGTGGTGCAGAGATTGGTACGGGGATGTCCACATCCCAAGCCGTAGTTTGTGCCAAGTGGTTAGGTAAACCTGCGGAAGAAGCCCATTTCTCGGTTGTGGATTGGTCAGTTCTGCCGATGATTTCGACAGGAAACCCATTTGCCATGGCACAAGATGAACAAGATCGCCTCGCCACTAACCCGCTCTGGACACCAAATTACTGCTCTCCAGCCAGCGCGAGTAACTCCGCTTATTATTTCACCCACAGTACGGAAGAAGCTGCTCGATTAGTCTTCGAATATGGTCTGTGGCCTGCAGCGATGTCAATTTGGCAAGAAGGCATTGGTGGTGGGCAAGCAGCTCCGCTCGTGGTTCGTCGTGAAGATGCCCGTTGGGTTGCCAATGGTCTCACCGCTGATGGGCTAGAAGTGCTTAGCTTACAGCGCTTAATCGACCGTACATTTGAGATGGGTGGTTTAACTGGCGCAGTTTGCCATGTCTTTAACCGCTGGGAATGGGCTGAAGCTGATTTCAAAATTAATGATGAAACCCGCCGCCTTCCTGTTGATGGTCTTTCTCTACGTTTTGCAAACAAAGATTACCAAGTGTGGCATCGCCAAAAAGCGTATTACCCTGATACTCAAAGGAATAATGCTGGCGTTACCTATTACAGCGCCGTCGCTACCTTATCTGAACTTGCCATCGATAAAGCCACTGGTCATGTCGAATTACTCGACCACCACACCGTGGTTGAATGCGGAAACTTAATTGTACCTCAATTGGTTTCAGGGCAAATCCAAGGTGGATTAGCGATGGGCATTGGTCATGCGCTCCATGAATATTTACCTCTCTACGAAGATGGACCCGGAAATGGAACGTGGAACTTTAACCGTTACCATTTACCCCTCGCGAATGATGTTGCGGTTTGGAAACAAACTAGCGAAATACTGCCGGGGTTATCCGATACCGACCCACCAAAAGGGGTCGCTGAAGTTGTTATGATCCCTGTCGTTTCTTCCATCGTCAATGCGATTGCTGATGCTACAGGGCACCATTTCTTGAGTCTGCCTGTTCGCCCTAACGATATTCTAGAGGTATTATCATGAGCCTAAATTTTCTACCACTTACCATCAACATTAACGGTCAACAATATGGGCCGATGGATGTTCCTGAAGGTCTCATGATGATTGATTTTCTTCATGAGTATGTTGACCTCACAGGGTCACGACTGGGCTGCGGCCAAGGTATTTGCCACGCTTGTGTGGTTATTTTGGATAATCCATCGGGCACAAGCGAAGAAGTTCGTACCTGCATTACAGGCGCACACTTTTTCAACAATAAAAGCATTCGTACCATCGAAGGGGCTGCCACCAAAGAAGAAAATGGTGACGTTAAATTATCCCCTGTACAAGAAGCGTTTATCGACCACTTTAGTTTTCAATGTGGTTACTGCACCCCAGGTTTTGTCAATGCGGCAACGATTTTTGTTGAGGAATTGCAACGCAACCCAATTGCTGAAGAAGAGCTAGAAGAAGCCATCAAAACGGCTTTAAATAATCATATTTGCCGCTGTACGGGTTATGTTCGTTATTATGAAGCAGTGCGAGATGTTGTGATGAGCACTCCGGGGCTAATCAAGGAGACGATAAAATGATCAAACGTATTATTTTATGGTTGATAGCGATAGCTATTGTCGTCTGGGCGATTCTGTATTGGTATGAGAGTCGCAAGCCGGACGGTCCTGTGCAAAAAGTCACTGCGAGTGCCGAGGAAATTGAGCGTGGTCGCTACTTAACGCTTGCAGGTGACTGTGCCGCATGTCACACCAGCGCAAACGGCGCACCTTTAGCGGGTGGTTTTCCTCTCGATACGCCTTTTGGCACTATTTATAGTAGTAACTTAACGCCTTCTGCTGATTATGGAATCGGTCGCTGGACAAAAGAAGAGTTCCATAAAGCATTAACTGAGGGCGTTTCGCCACCAAGCAAAAACCTCTACCCTGCGATGCCATATACCTCCTATAAAGGGATAACTCGCAGTGATTCTGACGCTATCTACAGCTATTTAATGAGCCGCCCAGCGGTTGATGTCGCACCACCAGAAAACTCACTGCCTTTCCCATTAAACCAGCGCATGGCGATGATTGGATGGAACCTATTATTTTTCAATGATAAACCATTGCCGAATAGCTCCCAAGGCAGTTCTCCAGAATGGGAACGAGGAAAGTATCTAGTCAATGTGCTTGAACACTGCTCTGAATGCCACACACCAAGAGGCGCACTCGGCGAAATGGAGCTAGATAAGTATATGAAAGGCGGCGCATTAGGCCGTTTCACTGCTCCTGACATTACCCCTGACGCCCTCGCTGCCCGTGGCTGGACAAAAGAGGATCTCCAGCAGTTCTTTATGACTGGATTAGCACCGCAAGGTTCAGCCTACAGTGATATGCATCCCGTTATTTACCTCAGCACACAACATTTAACCCCGGAAGATAATAGGGCCATTGCGACCTACCTAATGGGTGATAACCCACCAGCCACATTACCACTCAAAATGGGTGATGGTAACGCAGCAGGTAAGCAGGTTTATCTGGAAAGTTGCTCTGGTTGCCACTCCTATGATGGCAGCGGTAAACCTAATGTAGCAGTGGCGATGAAAGGTAATTCGACCCTGCGTGATGTGGACAGTACCAATCTCATTAATGCTGTATTAGATGGTTTGCCGGAGCAAGCGTTCCCAAATAACCAAAATATGCAAAGTATGCCGGGTTTCGCCAACAAGCTTAATGACCAACAAATCGCGGATTTGGTTAACTTCCTGCGCGTTCAATGGGGTGGACAAGCCGGTGATGTTACCCCTGAGCAAGTTAAAGCCCTGCGTAAATAAGCCATTTTGCTCTTAAATAAAGGCTTACCGAGATTATTCGGTAAGCCTTATTTTATAGACCCCTTCCGTCCCTAATCTTACTATTCTCTATTATTTTCTTACCTTTATTTCAGGGTTTAAAAACCAATGAATGATCGAATTTTTGGCAAGAATTAACGCTAGTATAATGGTGACAAGAGTGAGCAAAATTAAGAGGGGTAAACCCGCTTTGATATGGAATGAACTTAACCCAGTCAATAGTAAGAAACAGATGATCGGATGAATCAAATACACTCCCAATGCGTTATTTGCTATTTTCACAAATTGTTCTGTTGATAATGCAATACAAATAACCGCAATTGAAATTAACACGCCCATTAGAAATGCAAAAACATGTACAAAGAAATCATAAGCAAGTTGATTTTCACCTAAAAGCTTTATTAACTCAGACTCAATCCCAGCAGGGATGTAAATATATATCGCAACCAAAGCTATTACTGCTGGTACGATAAAAAAACCATTTTGTCTGAGCCAAGCTATTTTTCTATCATCACAAAAGTACGCCATAACAAAAAATGGAAAATACTGAAAAATTGCTGAAAAACTAGTGATATCCGATAAGTAAACCTTAGAAAAAAACGCAATAATGATAGACAACAGCAAGGTGATAAACACTCCCCCAATATTATTCTTTATAAATGAAGGCAGTAATAAAAAAACGGCTTGCCATATAGGTACCGCTAAGAAAAACCAAACACCATTTTGAGGGAACAGTAAATATTCTTCGACACTTAATCGATTTGTAAAATAAAGCGGGATCGCATCTATCGTTTGAAACGTGAAATAGATAATTAAAGGTGGGATTAAATGGGCTCGCCAACCTTGCCATAAAATCCCTTTACTTAAATATGCAGCGATAAAAACAAACATCGGGATTAATACCCAATCAAAGACTTCAATCAATATTGAATAATCGGATTTCACAGCTGGATTAACATTTAAATAAAAATTAAAGACAATTAAAGAACTCAATATTAATTTTAATGTTTGCCAATTCGGTAAAGGCCGATTTTTTACCTGCATAGCGAGAGTTCCATTACACATATTCTACCCTATGTTATCATTATTTGATTAGCATTCGTGTACTTTAAAATGACTCCCCTTAATTTAACAAACGTCATAGTAATAATCTAATCCTTGCCGAAAATCTGAGAAATTTTTTCCCTTTACCTGCCACATTCGTGCATTTCGCCTAAAATTGATAACACACCAAACTAACTATGGCGGTTCTAGTCAAGTAAAGTGAAGAGTAGCGGATCCGCACACTGGAAAACGTAACGTTAGTTAATTCGAGGACTGGTCATATCAAACTGAGGAATGTGGAATAGTCTGCTTTTTCACCCTTAATACATTTAGCTTAATTTTAAATGCTAAAATGACCATTGAGCATATGAATAAGATGCCGATAACTAAATATTGATAACTCTTTTATTGGTAGGGATCCCATGAAACTTCGCCGTACACTACTTGCTCTAGCATTACCTGTACTCATGTCTGCCCCAGCACTGGCTGATTCACACACAGTGACTGTATTTCAATGCGTTAACAAAAATGACCGTCAGGTCAAAGTGACGTTGATTAATGGTCAGTATCAGTACCAGTTTGGAAAATTAAATCAACAGCCTGATATTGAAATTACCCGTAGCCCTAAACAACTTACGCAGGGCTTTTTCCAAACCCGCTATGCGGATACAGATACTGGTTATGCAGCGTCCCAAGAAATCGATTTTAAAAACGGCACTTATACCTATACCATTTTTACAACTCATTCAGGCTCTAAAATAGAATCAGGGGTTGTGGTTTATAACAAAGATAAGCAACTGACAAAGATTGTCTGTGTGCCAAATACCGTTGTCGACAATATTTATGAGCACCTTGCTGAAATTCCTGAGCGCCCAGAATAATATCTCTGGCGCTATATCCGCCCATTAATAAGTAGTCAATACAAATTGGCAAGCTGCTCAATAATATCCATTATGATTATTGAGCAGTCTAGAAGGGTAAATAAGTGGATTTCATAAGCTTATAAAACTTATAAAGGAAGTGCATACGTCACTTTGACGGTCTCCATCGGCACTTCCGTTTTGATACTCTGCACACTGCTTATTTGCGTCAAATAATCGGCATGAAAACGGCGATAGGAAGCCATATCTTCCGTCACAATACGGATCAGTGCATCACACTCACCTGCCATTAAATGGCACTCCACCACTTCTGGCATTTGCTGAATATCGGCAACAAATTGGTTAATGGTTTGCGCATCTTGCGTTTTAAACCAAATACGTGCAAACAGGGACAAACCGGCGCCAATCTTTGCACCATCCAACACCGCAACATAACGTTTAATTACGCCAGCATCTTCCAGCAACTTAACGCGTCTTAAGCAAGGTGACGGGGATAAGCCGACTTCTTTTGCCAGTTCAACGTTTTGAATTTTTCCATCACGTTGCAGCACCTGCAAAATATGTTTATCAATCGCATCTAATTTGATTGCGGATGAGCTACTGTGTTCCAGCTCATGTTTTTCTGCATAATGCGAGCCAGTAGTCTTTGGCATGCGAACCTCTTTTGCTTTTATTTTTTGATATTAAATGTCAAATAAACATCCATGACAAGCAACAAAACAACCAAATTCCAACGGAAAATAGCTATAATAACCAAACTTTTTCTCTTCATAAGAAAATAATAATAAATAGAGGTGTTTGGATGGATCTACAAACGTTATTGCTGTTTAGTGCAACTGTCATTCCTTTAATTTGCACACCAGGTCCCGATATTTTATTTATCTCATCGCAAGGGCTATCAGGCGGTATCGCGGCTGCATGGAAAGCCAATTTGGGTATTATCCTCGGCTATGTGACCCATGCCATTTTAGCGGCACTTGGCCTCGCAGCTATTGTTGCAACTTCACCGATTATCTTCCAAACCATCAAATGGGTGGGAGTCGCCTACGTCGCTTACTTAGCCGTTCGTATGCTGTTATCGGCCATGAAATCGAGAAAGTTCCAGATTAACGTCGTTTCCACGCAAGCTGTGATTGGCAAAGCGTTTCTCACTAGCTTCCTTAACCCTAAGGGGTTGCTAGTTTATTTCGCAATTTTGCCTAATTTTATCCATGTTTCCGAAAGCGTTGCAATACAATCTTTAATCTTATCAGCGACTTTTATCACATCATGCATCATTATTTACGGTGCTATCGGCATGATATTCGCATCAATGCATAATCGCCAACAATATAGCGATAAAAAACGTCGCATTACAGAAGGTGTTGCTGGCGGAATGTTAACCTTTGCTGCCATCGGACTTGCAAGCAGCTAATCAACTCTCAAGGGTGAACGCGACTTTCGCCCTCACCCCATTTTCCCTATTTAAGCCCCGTTAATCGATGGCATAAACGGCCTAAAATTTGCATCGCCTGTTCGAGCCTGTCATTCCATGCAAATGACGCATTTAGTCGAAATGCATGATTAAATTGATCGCTGGTAGAGAACATGCTCCCCGGCGCGATGCTAATGCCTTCTTTCAACGCCAATTGATACAGCTGGATGGCGTTAAATGGCGGTTCAAATTCCAACCATAAAAAATAGCCCCCTTTTGGGGTGTTCACTTTAACGGTGGACGGCATATATTTCGCGATTGCGCTCAGCATGATATGTTGCCGCTGCTCCATGGTTTGGCGCAGTTTGCGCAGATGGTTATCATACCCCCCTTGAGACAAGTATTCCGCAATCGCCAACTGAGTTGGCACGCTGGCAGAAACGGTGCTCATCATTTGTAGATGCTGAATTTTGCTCGCATGATGACCTGCAGCCACCCACCCAACACGGTACCCTGGTGCTAAACATTTCGAAAATGATGAACAGTGGAAAAAGTTTCCTTGTGAATCGAGTGATTTTGCAGGAATAGGTTGCTGATTACCAAAGTAAAGCTCGCCATACACATCATCTTCGATCAACACAATTTTGTGACTGTTCAAAATATTCACTAACCGCTTTTTATTGGCAGGAGGCATCGTGCCGCCTAACGGGTTTTGATAGTGCGTCATCAACCAACAGGCTTTGATCGGATATTTATCCGCAATGTCCTCTAATGCATCGAGATCAATCCCAAATAATGGGTCAGTTTTGATAGCAATCGCTTTAAGTTTTAAGCGCTCTATTGCCTGCAAGGAACCATAAAATGCAGGGGATTCAATCACTACCCAATCCCCCGGTTGAGTGACGGCTTGCAAGCTCAGCACTAAGGATTCCATTGCCCCTGCCGTGATCACAATTTCATCGGGGGCGACGTGGATCCCTTGCGTTGCATAGCGCTGGGCAATATTGCGGCGCAGCTGTTCATTTCCCGGTGGTAAATTGGTGGTGGTATTGGTTTTCGATAAACGACGCGCCACCGAAGCGAGAGACTTGGCTAATTTTGGGTCATCCAGTAAAGCGGGTTCTGGGAAAGCAGAGCCAAATGGGATAATATCGGGGTCTTTGCAAGCTTGTAGAACACCGAAAATCGAGGCGTTGATCTCCACATTTTCATTTAAATGGAGCCCTTTTCCCCCTTTTGCGGCGGCAAATGCGTTATTGCGATTTGCAACATAATAGCCAGATTGCGGGCGCGCAGCGACCCACCCCTGACTTTCCAGTAACTGATAAGCTTGCACCACTGTCATTAAGCTTAAACCCGATTGCTTAACGCTCTCTCTGAGTGAAGGTAGCCTGTCACCTACTTGCCAAATATTATCTTCAATCTGTTGACGAATTTGTGCTGCTAACTGTTCATATCTCGTCATTCCCGCCTCACTGTTATAGGTGATTTGCTAAAAATTGTTACTATTATAGTTTATCGTCTCATGTTCTACTTATCCACACATTCACCTGACTTTTTTTAACTATAACCACAAAACATTTTTAGTTGGATTTATGAGTGTTAACAATCCAGTGAAATCAATTATTTATTGCTAAGGAACAGCCCACAATTGCTTCGCAATGGCTGGAAATGTGGCGTGTCGAAATCAATTCCATTCAGGGGTCAATATGTTTGGACTAACTGCGCTGGAGCTTGCCCGTATTCAATTCGCGTTTACGGTATCGTTCCATATTATCTTCCCTGCCATCACCATCGGGCTTGCCAGTTTTTTGGCAGTTCTCGAAGGTTTATGGCTCAAAACCCGCGATACTGACTATATAAAATTGTTCCATTTTTGGTCAAAAGTGTTTGCCGTCAATTTCGGTATGGGTGTCGTTTCTGGATTGGTGATGGCATACCAATTTGGGACTAACTGGAGTTTCTTCTCGGATTTTGCAGGTGGCATCACCGGCCCACTCTTAACCTATGAAGTGCTCACCGCCTTTTTCTTAGAGGCTGGCTTCCTCGGTGTCATGCTATTTGGTATGAACCGCGTGGGCGAAAAGCTTCACTACTTTGCGACGTGCATGGTTGCACTCGGCACCATCATTTCAACCTTCTGGATCCTTGCATCCAATAGCTTTATGCAAACACCTCAAGGTTTTGAAATTATCGATGGGCGAATTGTCCCTGTTGATTGGTTAGCGGTGATCTTTAACCCCTCATTCCCATACCGCTTACTCCACATGACCACTGCGGCATTCTTGGCAGCGGCGTTTTTCATTGGTGCATCCGGCGCGTGGCATTTACTCAAAGGCAATAAATCCTCTGCCATGAAGAAAATGTTCTCCATGTCCTTGTGGTTGATCCTGATTTTAGCGCCAGTCCAAGCTTTCATCGGCGATGCTCACGGGTTAAATACCCTAAAATATCAGCCTGTTAAAGTCGCGGCAATGGAAGGTCACTGGGAAAATAAACCTGGCGAAGCCACCCCGCTGATCCTTTTCGGTATTCCTAATATGGAAAAAGAAAAAACCGAATATGCCATTGAAATTCCTTACATGGCGAGCCTGATTTTGACGCACAGCACTACCAAACAAGTTCCTGCCCTTAAAGAGTTTCCGCCTGAAGATAGACCGAATGTGTTTATGGTGTTCTGGTCATTCCGCGTAATGGTGGGCTTAGGCATGTTGATGATTGCTGCGGGTGTTTGGGGACTGTGGCTGCGTTCACGTAAAAAACTGTATGACACTAAATTGTTCCTGCGTTTTATGTTCGTCATGGCGCCATCAGGGTTAATCGCCATCTTAGCCGGTTGGTTTACCACCGAAATCGGTCGCCAGCCTTGGGTTGTCTACGGTTTACAACGTACAGCAGATGCCGTGAGCGCCCATGGTGAAATGCACATGAGCGTGAGCTTGCTAGCCTTCTTTGTGGTGTACGGCGGCGTATTTGGGATCGGCTACATGTACATGATGAAATTAATTCGTAAAGGTATCTCCGAGGAGGCAACTCATGGGCATTGATTTACCACTAATTTGGTTTGTCATCATCGTTTTTAGTATGTTGATGTATATCGTGATGGATGGTTTTGACTTAGGTATTGGTATTTTGTACCCAGCTCTAAAAGAGAGCCAAGACCGAGATTTGATGATGAACAGTGTGGCACCGGTTTGGGATGGTAACGAAACATGGTTAGTGCTTGGTGGTGCGGCGCTATTTGGAGCATTCCCATTAGCCTATGCCATTGTTTTAGATGCGCTATCCATCCCTCTTACCTTTATGTTGCTAGCATTGATTTTTCGTGGGGTCGCCTTTGAGTTCCGCTTCCGCGCCGATGAGTCTCATCGCCGCCGCTGGGATCACGCCTTTATTTGGGGCTCGATTCTTACCACATTCTCTCAAGGAATTGTGATTGGCGCGTTTATTCAAGGCTTCCACGTTGAAAACCGTGTGTATATGGGTGGTTATTTTGACTGGTTCGCACCTTTCCCTCTGTTCTGTGGATTCGGTTTAGTCGTCGCTTATGCCTTGCTGGCATGTGGCTGGTTGATCATGAAAACGGAAGGACACCTGCGCAAAACCATGTATCGCGTGTTAACCCCATTAACACTGGTCATGTTGGCGGTGATTGGCGTGATAAGCGGGTGGACCCCCATGTTGAATGACGCGGTTTATGCACGCTGGTTTAGTTTGCCGAACCTGTTTTTCTTCTTACCCGTTCCTTTATTAGTGCTCGGCTGTGTGTGGATCATTTTAAAAAGCGCCAAACGTCAACGTTACGATAGCGTGCCATTTCTCGCTGCACTCATGCTGATTTTCTTAGGATTTACAGGATTAGGCATCAGCATTTGGCCAAGTTTAATTCCACCAGCAATTACCTTCCGCGATGCAGCTGGCCCTTCAGAAAGCTTAGGTTTTATGCTGGTTGGCGCTCTGTTCATCATCCCTGTTATTTTGGTTTATACCTATTGGAGTTACTATGTCTTCAGAGGAAAAATTACCCCAGATCAAGGCTATCACTGATACAACCGCCAGTTCACCTTGGTGGAAGAAACTCGGTTGGATGGCAGCAATTTGGTTAGGAAGCGTATTGGCACTATTCGCATTCTCTTCCTTATTTAGATTGTTGATGACCGCCGCTGGCATGAAAGTGAAGTAAGCCCTTTGCCGCAGCATTAAAATGCTGCGGCATGTTTATAATTAGACGCTCAATAATCCTGCATCTTTTGAATAGTTTTCCTATAAACATTCATGATATGATAATGATAATAATTAACATATAATAATATTATCATTAAGAAAGGAGACGGTTAGTGGCTAGTGAACAGACTGTTGAAAAAAATATCTACCGCCCAGCGCCCCCACAGCTTATTCAAGTTAAATCCATTGTCGATATCAGCCCTTCTATCCGCAGCATCACATTTACGGGTGAAAAATTAGCCAGTTACCCAGAGGAGTGTGAAGGTGGTCATCTCAAAATTTTTATTGCCCCTGACCATCAAAGCCAACCCGCGCTTCCTTTCCTTACTGAAAAAGGACGTAGCTGGCCAGAAGATAAGCCGCGCCCTTTTGTACGCACTTACACCGTTCGCGCTATTCGCCCTGAGCTCAACGAAATCGATATTGAGTTTGCCATGCATGAAGGGGTGACAGGCCCTGCTTATCTGTTTGCCCGTGATGCAAAACCAGGTCATTGGCTGGGGATCACTAATCCAGGAGGGCCTGACCCACTACTGCCTATCCGCGCACATTACTTTATGGCGGGTGATTCAAGCTCTTTACCTGCGATTGCGGCGTTACTGGAAAAAATGCCTGCTACAGCAACGGGACGCGTCGTTTTACGCCTTGACCACCAAGCGGATATTCGCGAGTTAACCAAGCCAGCTAGCATCGAAATTGATTGGATCTGCGGAGACATTAGCCAAACCACCAATCTGATTAATACCTTTAAATCTTGGGATATTCCAGAGTCCGATGTGGGCTTTTGGATTGCTGGCGAAGACCAAATTATCCGTGAATTACGCCGTTATATTCGACGTGAGAAAGGTTTTGGTCGCGATGATATCTACGCAATTCCTTACTGGCGATATGGCTATGATGAGGAAGGTTATCATCATGAACGTCACGCCGTCATGGACAACCCTGACGACTAATAAAAAACTGCCCCTATACTGGGGCAGTTTCATGCATTAATTAGCCTGTGTAGCTAGTTAAACTAGTTATTAGTCATTGTAAGCCAGCAGGGCCTTGTGACACAGCTGGGATCTCACACAATCATCAATTGTGAAATTGACCATCGAGACCATTTCATCGCTACTAAAGCGCTGTAAAGCATCCCCCAAACCTGACTGAACGCCGCTTGGTAAATCACATTGAGTCACATCTCCGTTCACAATTACCGTTACGTTCTCACCCAAACGAGTTAAAAACATTTTCATTTGAGTGACTGTGACGTTCTGTGCTTCATCGAGGATAACAATCGCATTTTCGAATGTGCGACCACGCATATAAGCAAATGGCGCTATTTCGACTTTAGCTATCTCAGGGCGTAAACAATACTGTAGGAACGAAGCGCCTAATCGCTTCATTAATACGTCATAAACAGGTCGGAAATAAGGCGCGAACTTTTCAGACATATCTCCCGGTAAGAAACCAAGATCTTCCTCCGCTTGCAACACGGGTCTCGTGACAATGATTTTGCTAATTTCCTTGTTAATCAAGGCATCCGCAGCCAATGCAGTACTGATATAAGTTTTCCCGCACCCTGCCTCACCGTTAGCGAAAATTAACTGCTTGTGCTTGATGGAATTAATATAGAGCTTCTGGGCTTCATTACGTGGTGCTATTGGAGTTTCATCGCGACGTTCTTTCGCCATACCTATCGGCTCAATGCCTGTAAATTCAGCGAAGGAGGTAACATTGTTCATATCATACCTCCCTGAACGGTCTTTGCGTGATGTACGTTTCATCTCACGACGTGCTTTTGTTGCAGCTTTCTGTCTACTCATAGTATTAACCCTTCCAGGTATCGATGATGTCAATTCAGATGACGAACTATTCAAAACAGAGAGGAGCTCCCTTCAAGCTCTTGTGTAACACTGGTTGATAATTCAGGTATAAAAAAACCGGTTAGCAATCTCATCATGTCAGTTTCATGATGGAGTGGTAACCGGTCTCGCACATTGATTAACAAACACCTAGTTCTCATTAGTTTCTCCTATACAGGCGATACTCGTAAACTAAAGAATCTGTATGACAATATTATGACAATATAAAAAATACTCGAACTCACGACAAAGTATTGCATTGGCCCGAATATCATCAACCTACAACGTTTCCATACAATAAATATAGCGCGAGTTTTTTTTGAATGACAACTTTAAATTAACAAAAAATGTGTAAATTCACGTATCTATCAGATAAAATGTGAGAAATATCATATAAAAGCTGCAATAACCCACCTGCTTTATTGCATTATTACAGCTTACATTTGATTAACGCGGTTTGCAGTTACCCGCAAGCTGATAACCTGCAGCTTGCGCCTCGGATTCATTGGCAAATAATTCAGCATTTTTATCCGACAAGGTTTTGAACCCTGAACAGTGGGATAAATGATATTTCTTTGAATTACGGTTACCTTTTACCTGCGTCTCGCTTTCCTTGTTTGGGGAGGATTGAGGTACAGGCTGAGGGAGTTTTTCGCTGGGCTTATCACTCATATTTAAGCCATCGCCGCTATTTTTGTGCCCTAAACTCCATACTCTTTCGCCCGTCACAAATGGGTTATGGTGCCCCATCACTTTAGCAATGCGCTGATCACGTTTTTGTTCCCATTCATCCACCGGATGCTGTTTATCCCACGCCATAAATAACTGCTGCTGTTGGCGTGACATGGATAAATTATAGCGGTCATGCATATAGAAATAGACCCGAGCAACCTGCCCTTTCACCTCGTCGCGTGGCTCAAAGATTTTCTGTTTAAAATCAATGCGACTACGACATGCACCGTAAGAATAAGGCGCATTTGCAGGTAACTGACCATAGCTCCAATTACTGCGGTCACCGTTCACTTCTCCAATTGAAGGCGCGAGGTTATGCATATCTGCCTCCATTCGAGAAAATACCGGATCAGTTGAAACGCAATTTTTGCGTCCTCCCTTTTGCCAGCACTGTCTTTGATGACCAAACACCCAAGCAGGAACAATATGTTCCCATTCAATACGCTCAGCACGGCTCTGCTGCTTACGCACTTGGTAGCCGCATGAGGCTAAATCAACTTGCCCACCACTTTTACCTGCCCATTCCCACTCACAGCCACAATATAGCGTTCCTTGTCCCTGATGATTTTGATCACCATAAACGAGGTTTTTACTGGACGTTTTCGCTTCAGTGAAATTGTTCGGTGCAGCATAAACGGAAGAGATAAATAATGAGGAAAAACATACTAACGCAATGATCATGCGCGAAAAATAAAAAATCTGTTTCAAAATAACACCATTGATAAGAAAAAAAGCAATTTATTAAATACAACACGTAAGTTATTCATGCAAAAATTGCTGAATGAGCTATGTATACTCGCTAGTTGGATGAAATATAAGTCTTTTTGATATCAATTGGTACTCAATTTTATTACATCAAAAGCAATATCGGAATTTGTGCAATAATATATAAAGAATAGATAACAAGCTTGGCGAACAAAAAGCGTTAATCACTATCAACTAACGCTTTCACTATTGCGTGATTTATTGCTCAAAGGGTTCTAGCAGTAAAACCTTTGTGAGTATCAAACACTTGGCTTTTTGCGATATAACCACAACCCAGGTAACGAAATGCCGATAGAGAGCGCACCGACAATAAAAGATGCCCTTAAAAAATAAGTAACCAGCGTTTCCATTAACTCTGGGGTATAGCCATATTGAGAAATTTTCACCACAGAAATCATTGCGATATAGGCGCTGATCCCCGGAAACATAGGAATAACCGCTGCAACAGTAAAAACTTTCGGATGAGCCAGCCACCAACGCGACCACTGAATCCCTATCATGCCAATTAAAATCGCAGCAAGAAAACTCGCCCATTCAATTTGCAATCCCAGCGACATTAAAATCATTCGTGAACCATAACCAATCGCGCCTAATAACCCGCAATATTTCAATGCCCTCACTGGCACATTAAACACCATTGCAAAACCGACAGCAGGGACAGCCGCTAAGACCATTTTCTCAATTAGCTCAATGAAAAACATTAGGCCCACTCCCTCAGATTCCAAATGATCATCGCCAATACAACGCCGATACAGGTTGCCAGCGTTAATAAACTGGCCATCATCCAACGAGCAATTCCTGTATTCACGTGGCCTTTGAACATATCCGCCACCGCATTAATTAATGGAAATCCGGGAACTAACAACAGCACGCTTGCCGCCATCGCAATGGTTTCAGTCACATTTAAATAGGGCACTTTGAGTAATAAACCCGAAACGGATGTCGCGACAAATGCTGTAATGCAGAAGTTAATCAATGGGTTAATCTGGCGAGATGTTAACACTTGCCGGATATACATCGCACAGCCACTCGCCATAAAGGTGATCAACGCACTTTCCCAACCACCTCCGTTAAGGGAACTGAAGCAAGCACAAGAAAGCGCCACCATCACCACCATTAGCCAGCGGGGATAACGTAGTGGCTTGATGCCTGCTAATTTTTTTTGTAGTTGTTTGCGGTCAAGTAAATGGTGTTCAATGAGGATCACTGCATGCTGAACCTCTGTCACCACATGCATATTAATGCCACGGCCAATAATCCGCCGAGTCGATGTTAAACAACGCCCATCGATGATTGTGGTTAATACGAGTGAGTTAGATGAAATTGCACTATCTACCTGACTAGCGCCCAAAGCGATGCCTAAACGTGTTGTTAACTGCTCAACCAACATACTCTCAGCGCCATGCTGTAATAGCAGCAAACCGCATTCAATACACAGCTTTGTAATTTCTCTCTGTGTATCAACAAGCATTTCTTCTTCCTGCGTTTTTTCATCCGCTATGCAATCCTTCATTCTCTCCCCCAAGGATTTGACAAAAATTCAGATATTGATTTAAACATGATAATATTCATATACATCATAGAGGAAAATAACAAACTGAATTATGACCTCTTTCAGATAATTTAGTCCCGTGCCGCCATTTTGTTAGGAAATTGATTTCATGAACCAAACAAGTTCAGCCAAAACACCAAAAGGACAGCGCCGCCATCAAGCACTTATTATGGCTGCAGCGGATATTTTTCTGCAATACGGCTTTGAAGGCACGACATTAGATATGATCATCGAACGCGCGGGTGGTTCCCGGTCGACGTTATATAAAAACTTTGGAGATAAAGAAGGCTTATTTGCCGCAGTCGTGGCACATATGATAGACGATATTTTTACCGAACCAGACCATAAAGAGCCGCCTTTAAACAACATAGAAGCGGTATTATCGTTTTATGGTTCGCGTTTTTTAGTCAATGTGATTAAACCCCAATCTATCGGGCTATATCGCCTAATATTGGGTGAATACAACCGCTTCCCTGATATTAGCCAACTCTTTTTCGAACAAGGCCCCGTGCAAAGCTATCAGCGCCTTGCCGAAAAGCTTGCACAAATTCCGACTGTCAAAGTCGATAAAGCCACACTGTTAAGTATTTCATCCCGTTATCTAGAGATGCTAAAAGCGGATGTTTTTATCAAAACCTTCTGTGTCGAAAACTTTAAACCTAGCGATGAATTTATCCATCAACAAATCGGGCTTTCCGTGGATATCATCGCTAGCTATATTCGTAAAATTAGTGCTAGTAAATCATAGCCCATTTAAAATTTCAGTGGCTCGCTGTTGCGCAGCTTGAGAGCTTTCCACTAAAAAAACTTCAGACCCATACAGAGATGAAATAACAGGTGCAGTGCGCTCCATTTCATCTTTATCCCCCCCATCTGGCTGTAACGTGATCACCATTGCTCGACAATATTCTGCCATCGTCTCTCTTCCATCTTTCAACCACCGACGCACAAATTTCATACATTCCATATCTTCTGCTGTTGGTTTCCCTTTCTGTTCCATAGGTGGATAAATTAAAACAAACGGGGTCTTTTTCGCTAATAATTGCTCAAGTTCCGATAACCATGACTGAGTTTCCACCATTGACGTTGGAAACGTATTCATCGCGCAGACAGGCCAGCTCTGAGTATTAATCATAATACTGTTATTCATTATCATTCCTTACGTTGGGTTGTTAACTCAATAAAGTGTACTGAAATGTACACTTTATCATTGCAGGCAGTCAAGAATGATTCTCATTTATAGTTTGCAATTTATGCTATAGCCACTTCCTTTAATATTGGTATGATTAATTTGATAAAAATTAAAACGCATTGAAATATTCATCATTGGCCGATGTCTTTTTAAAAAATGGGATGCTATGCTGGCCGAAATATGACTTTTGAAAGTGAAAATATAATGAAGAATATTCTGCCAATTGCATTGGGCCTATTTGTTTCGCTGACTGTATTGAATGCAAATGCAGGACAAGTTTGTGACAAATATTTCAAAGAAATGAATGCGCTAGTTCAACAAGCGGAAGAACAATATAAAAACGAGCCTAATGCGAGTGAACAAATCGCATTAATGAAGTCGCAATTAGAAGACGCTAGGAAAACCCTCGCAAGTTATCCTGAGGATACGCAAGAGCAAGCATGCGGCCAGGCATTAACAGCTATTGAGCAGGCAAAAGAAACTGTCAATAAATCCTAATTGCTCCAAAGAAAAAGACCTGATAGCTCAGGTCTTTTTTATGAATCCAGTCTGTGTATTAAATAATAAAACTATCTTACGACTAAAACGGATATTTTTGCATAAGAGACGATCCCTGAAGCATTCGAACCTAATAAGTGGGTTGAAATACTTGGGTTACGTGAGCCAACCACAATAAGGTCGGCATGAACTTTCTCAGCTTCGTCTAATACTTTTTCTCTTGGCGAACCGAACTCCACTTTATAAGAGATCCTATCCGCGGGGAAATCCATATCTTTCACAATGTGATTAACCAGTTCAACCAGCTGTTCTTCCGAACGTTCAATAGCCTTTTTCGTAAATGAGGTGAGCAAATCATAATGATAGCTATAACTCATCGAAAATCTTGAAACATCCGGCACTGAGTGAAATAGATGAATGTTAGCGTTATCCATTTTTGCTAAATGAATGGCTTGCTTTAACGCTTTATCGGTCAATGCATCTTCAGAAATATCAACGGGAACCAAAATAGTTTTATTCATATAAGCCCCTCTCAAGGATGTATCTCTCATTCAATTTATTCGTTTTTTGAATAGATGAGATAGCGGTTTAATGGTTATTGTTTTGCCAAGAAAAGTATAGTCTGAATAAAATGAAAATGTCGTGAACTGGTTTACTAATCTGACAATCAATTCAGTAAAATAATCACAACATTTGGCAACTTATTCAATCTAATCCTCTTCTAGATGCCATTTATGTAATATTCGATGAATAAATGGCGTGACGATTAAGCCAATACTAATAATGAATACACTTTGTAAAAATAAACCATAAATAGCGATAAAGAAACGGCCTGTTTGGGTGATTGGTGCAGGCTCAATCGCTTGACCACTCAGCATTGATAATGCGTTTAGCATAGATTCCATTATCGAATGCCCTTCAATAAAATAAAAACCAATAATCCCAGGCAGTAAGCCAATAAAAAACACTAATAACGCTAAAAAATAAAAACGCAGAACTCGCAAAACAAAATGCTCCATGCGCATTAATTCTTTAGTGAATTTCTCCATAAAAATCCTACTCAATCCATACCGATATGCCAATTTAACAATGATCTTGTAAACGACATAAAAAAACCTATGCAACATTATGGAAACTTCATTGCATAGGTTTTAAAAAAGAATAAATTAACGAACAACCAGTACGGATGTTTCTGCGTAGCGAACAATTCCTGCCGCTGTGGAACCTAACAAGTGGGTCGTAATATTTGGACGGCGAGAACCAATCACAATAATATCAGCATTAATATCCTTTGCGGTGTTAATCACTTCATCACGAGGTGAACCAAACGTGATAGTGTAACTGACATCATCATGAGGAAGATCGATCGAATCCATCAACATTTTCATGTCTTCTTCTGCTTTCACTGTCGCTCGGTCTTTAATTTCCATATAACCCAACGCATACGCATTTATAATCGCCGAAGAGATAGGCAATACGTGGATCAGATGAATTTTTGCGCCAGATTGTTTCGCTAAATTTACCGCATGACGAACCGCTTTACTGGTCAACTCTTCTTCAGTGAGATCGATAGGGACCAAAATCGTTTTGTACATAAGCCCTCCTGATAAATTATCGAATAAACATTAACAGTAAAATTATAATCAACTGTACGTAAATGTCTCTTATCTCAAAAGATAAATGAGATCTCCGGCTACAAATTCACAACATTATTCCTTTATCAGCATCTAAATTCACTTCAGCACTCGGAGAAAAAGCAAAAAATGTTAAATATTTTTCGCCAGAGTTAAATGAGATTGTAGTAAAACGAACCAATAAAACCATTAATCAGTTTGTTTTTTAAGTACTTTTTAGATTTTCGGTGGGATAAAAAATTTTAATAGTTATATGAAAAAAGGGGTTGATTTCTTAAATGAGAATAGTTATCTTTTATCTCGTGAATAGTTGAGTGAATTACTCGGTCTTTTCACAACGACATTGCTCACATTGCTTCCAGTTTAGCTGGCCAACTCATTTGAGTTGGCCTTTTTTTTATTTTATTGGCAAGCAATATTTCATCAAAACTTAACCTGCAATATCCGTCATTTATTGAGGATAGCGCCTCCAAAGCTCCAGTTTTTTAAATGCCCAACATAAGTTAAACGCTCTGTTGGCATAAAGGTAGGTACGTCCCCTGAACGCATATGCAAAATATCAGCAGGTGTAATCCATGATGAGTTCCCCTCAAATAGCGGCACACCGGCATATTTATACGCATCTAGGACAAACTGCGAACAAAAGAAGCCGTTGGCTTGTTCAATATCATCCCCTAATTGCACTGTAGCCAGTGTTTTAAGACAAAAATTACGGATAGTCTGTCCAATCAACGGTAATTCACAGACGCGCTTTGTCAGCATCCACGGCGCAATCATGATGATCCCTTTCATGTTGTATTTACCTCCATCATTAACAGTAGAAAACTCACGCAGTTTTTCTGCATGAAATGACGTCAATAAGTTATGCCGTAATACAACCATATTATTAGAATCTGTGATTGCTTGGTCGAGAGGAATAATTCTGACCCCACTCCCAACCGATTCTGCCACCTGACCAAAACCTAAATAAATAGAGGCGTGACTCACCCCGCTCACGCTAAATAAGCGGATCCCCCACGAGTTCATCCCCGTAGCTGAAGATAGAAGGATATCTCCAGGCAACATATCTGCCACCGTCAATGTTTCAATTGAATCCTTAATCGGGATCGTGTTTGCATGCTGAATACTAAATTTCAGCTTATTTGACTCATCGTCAGTTTTAAATTGTGTTGAACAACCATTTATAAATAGAAAACAAAAAAATAGCATCCATTGGCATAATTTCATCTACACATATCCATTTTAGTTGTATTTATCATTATCCTCGATTTCGATTTTATCGAGAGAATATGACTATCACACTATTTTATTTTCTTTAATAGATAGAAACTTAGTGGCGATCACAAAAAATCACTGAATGATCATGAACCATTCCAATGCTAAAATACCATCAGATAATTCAAAAAAAGATATGGGTATATGAAGAGGTTTATTATTGCAGTACTTAAACCCTCTAGCCTATCTAGAGGGTCACATCTTACCCGGAAATTAACTTAGATATATTCCGGATAAAATACGCTGATAGAGTGATAGGTTTTCTTTTCTGTGGCTTTATTTTTCTGTACCGCAACAAACGGCTTATCTTTTAGCTCTTCAGGTAAAGCCGTAGCATTTTCCTTTGCAATTACAGAAACTTGAATATTACGCTTAGAACGACTTAACTTAAACGGCATCCCTAATAAACGACGAGCTTGGTTATTACTTACCATCATAAACTCCTTAACTAAAAAATTTAAATTCATAAACCGAACATCAAAAAAATAGTCAGTGTAGGTCACTAGGTTTATTTTATTCCCGCATTATCTAAAAAATAAAATAAGTAACTTTAGTAGTATAGCAGCAATAAAATATTATTTAATGAAGATTTACTGAACAGTCTCAGTACGTTACTAATCAATTTCACCAAGAGTAATAATAAAATAAACCTCTAATATGTTATTAATTACAGAAAGATAATTTCAATATTAAAACTAGTAAGATAAATATCAGTTAAAAATAATCTCGGCTTTATTTATATTATCGATAAAAACTGATATTAACGGATTGACTCCCCATAAATATGCTCAGTATAGTAAGAAAACAACACATATAAGGTACTTATAAATGAAGACGATTGGACTTATCGGGGGAATGAGCTGGGAATCAACCCAACTCTATTATCAACAAATAAATGAAGGTATTAAGCAGAAACTTGGAGGGTTACATTCCGCTAAGATTGTTTTATACAGCGTTGATTTTGCTGAAGTTGAATATTTTCAATCTCACGGTCAATGGGATCTTGCTGCCGACCATTTAGTAAAAGCAGGAATGAGCTTACAAGCGGCCGGCGCTGATTTTTTGGTTTTGTGTACAAATACCATGCACAAAGTCGCCCCACAAATCGAAGAAAAATCCCACCTTCCTCTCCTTCACATTGCAGATGCAACAGGTGAACAAATAGTACAATCAGGTATTACAATTATTGGGTTGTTAGGTACTGCATTTACCATGGAGCAAGCTTTTTATAAAGATCGGCTGATTGATAAATTTAACTTAAGAGTGGTAACACCAAATGAGGCAGACAGAAAAATCGTTCACGATATTATCTATAATGAGTTGTGTTTAGGGGTTATCTCTGAGACTTCACGAACCGAGTATCAACGCATCATGAAATCACTCGTTGAACAAGGCGCTGAAGGTATTATTCTTGGATGTACCGAAATAACCTTGCTGGTAAATGACGATGATACTTCCGTTCCCATCTTTGATACCACAGCAATTCATGCGCAGAGTGCGGTTAAATATGCACTAAAAAACCAGTAATAGCGAGTTTCCATACATTAGGATAATTACCATAAAATTATCCTATCATTACCAAAATGCAGATGCTTCCCTATTAACGTTTAACATATCTATGTTATTTATTGTCCACCACTAATTTTAGGGCTGTACCGATGAACGAAAGAAAACTTAACAACCTCTCTTTAGGACAATTCATCAAAGAACAGCGTCTCGCTCGTCAAATAACGGTCACCGAGATAGCTAAAGCCATTTCAGTTTCAGAGCGCGCATATTCCCGATATGAAGATGGTTCCTCCTCGATATATGTTGGGCATCTTATTGCACTAAGCTCCGTATTAGATGTTGAGCTTCGAACACTGCTCGACGCGTATTTAAAACCAGAACAATAATATTTATGTCATCCTCTTAGCATAAAGCTCCTAGTTTTCACTTTATGCTAAGTATCGTTTTTTGATGGGTTTACTTTTTAGTATTGAATATAAAATACACTCATCATAAATATTTCCGCTATTTTTCCACTATAAAGTAGGTATTCCACAGGTGTTGCAATCATGCTGATAGTGCCCATCATCGCTTCTGCAATCATTTCTATTGGGTTAAATACAGGCATATATATTCTCCTTTTTAGACACACTATCTTAGCTAAGTAGTTCCGCCTATAGGATTAAGTGCAAATTGCTTCTAATGAAATCAATAAAAAGCCCCACACTTGGCGAGGCTATGAATTGTCGTAATCTATCGAGTTAACTCAGTTCTGGTGGGTTTTTCAATATTTGATGAATCTCTTCTTTAAGGCGCAGTTTTTCTTTTTTTAACTCTATAACATCAGTGCCATACCCACTTCTGTCTGGATGCTCCAGTCTGGCTATTTCATGATCGAGTTGATTATGCCGATTAAATAAGGCTCTAAAATCCGGATCTGACTGACGAAGCTGCGAGATTAAATCACGATACTCTGGGAACATAAGTCATTACTCCATTAGCTGATTAATACGCACAGTCCAGTGTCACGTAGATTGAAAATGAAGTCACTTTACTTATTGTAAATATAGGACAAGTATCACTAATATTAACCTGTGATTTGGCTAGAGACTTACGGTTTCACTTTATAACGACTCGCGATAGCGATGCGATTAAAAGAACCAATGATGATAGATATCCATTCAATTAATGCTAGTTGCTCATCGTTCCAGTATTCCGCAGCTTTTTTATAAATATCATTAGGAATATGACCGGAATGAACCATATTGACTGATTCAGCCAATAAGAATGCGGCCTTTTCTTTTTCAGAAAAATAATCAGCCTCTTCCCACACTGCGACCAATGCGATTTTATCAATATTAACATGGCATTTTTGAGCATCTTGGCTATGAAGCCTCACGCAGAAAGCACATCCATTAATCTGAGATATTCTCAATTTAAGTAGATGAATAAACCCTTCTTCCATTCCTAATGATACTGCTTGCTGATCAATATGATTGCTAATCTCAATCAGCTTGTTATACGCATCAGGAGAACTTTTAGATAATGATGCTCTGTTCATATACACTCCAAGTTACATTGCAATGAAATATATATAACCAGTTTCAATAAAATTCATCTATCGATTTAGTGTTACACAATCGCCGGTGAAGCTAAACCTCCCTTCAAACCGATAAGAACACGAGATAGAACCTTTTCCGTTACTAGCTATTCCTTCTAACAAAAATTTTTGCCTATACTCCCAAGTCTATTAATTTAAGTACTGAATAAAGCAATTTTCTGATTATTTACGCCACCTTTAAATTGTTCATTTTGGTCTTGGACTGAGCCATTTACATTTCTCCAGATATAAAAAAACCACCCATCCGGGGTCAGATTAGCTTCTATGTAACTTTTATTTAAATTAACACCATATTATTCTAGAATTTGGTTTTGCAACATTTGGCACTAACCAGATAACCTTTAAACACACAAAGGATTATTAACATGCTTAGAAAATTAACACTCATCGCAGCTCTTTTCATCGCAGCCAATGCTCATGCTGGCAACGATTTAACTATCAGTAAGTTAGCTAGTGATGCAAATACTAAAACAGCACTCCAACAAGTTGTAAAAAACAACGATCTCCCATCATGGATCTTAACTGGTGGCACTGAATCCCCATCAAATACTGTGACTTTAAACGGTAATGAATACCAAGTAGCAACAGCGTGCAAACCTCACAATTGCCCA
>NZ_JAMPNV010000003.1:0-28063 GCF_028479565.1 Providencia sp. PROV202
AAAATTAAGGTGGTTATTTTCAGAATTAGCCCACCAGAGCCAATAAAATGGCGTTAAAACAGAAGCCCAAGGACGGGCTAGATTAATTACTTTGCAGTCAATTTGTAACTTTCATCAATCAACACTTTAAGCTCATCCTCTGGAAATCCACTGTCCAACTTTATAGTAATCCAGTGCTCTTTATTCATGTGATATGCTGGATATACCCCTTCCTTTAACCTCAACGAACCCACTAATTCAGGAGGAGATTTGAGGTTTATAATATTTATCATCTCATCACACTCGCTTTCATATAATCTCTTTGATGAAATCGTCAGAATGGCAGCAAACCACTTTGCGTTATTTTTATGCCTATAAATGATGTAACTAGGAAATTTAGCCCATGGGTACTCAGCAACTGCACCATAATTACTCTGGACATACTCCATAAGTTCATTTTTTTTCATCTCACCATCCCATTAATAAGTTTCAGTTATGCTAACTTGGCGAGAATATAAATTGCAACAAACGAAAAAATGCCCGAATTTAGCCTAACTTATGACACTATTGTCAAAATAAAAATTTTAGGTAATCTTACATAGGTTTATTATGTAATTACTTCATTAAATTACTTTTTAGGAAAAATCATGTTTGAATCTAAAAATATGCCTTTAATTTCTTTCCGCTCTTTTTTAAAACGAATGCTATTACATTTTTGTTATGCTTTTATACTTATCGTTACCACTTTATTCATTGGCATTGTTGGGCATATAGCGTTTGATTCGAGCATAAGTTGGCATGATGCCATATTTAACAGTGCTTTTATCGCTAATGGAATTGGTCCATACATTGTTCCGCAAAACATTTCAGGAAAGATTTTTTTCGCTTTTTATGGTGTATTCACCAGTCTGGTTTTTATGACCACTCTAGGATTGATATTTGCGCCTATTGCGCATCGAATGTTACACAAATTCCATTTAGATGATGAGTAAAAAAACCTCGTCTGGTTAAACGCCATGACCCAAGGCATGATCTTTTCAAGCTATCGCTTCCTTTCGCAGAAAACCAGACTTTAAAAATACTTTCGCATAAAAAAGAGCGGGGAGACTAAAGTGATTTAGTATTTTTAACTATAGAACCCGAGTATTTAAATAAAGTCATTGCCGCGTTAACTCCGGTAAGCCTAACCAGAGTGGTAAAACGATTGATGATAATATTAAAAAAATACCGACTAATAAGCATTGAAAAACATTAAGCATACGGATAAATATCTCTTCTAATATCATAGAATGTCCCCTTCATTGCTAATGTTGATTAATAGCGAAATAAGTGTTAACACTTAAAGCATTAATACTAAAAATATAGCAGCTCATTTTCATTTGTCAGATATCACTGACCTTATGATTCAACATCAATGATAGAAGTTAATATTACAGCTCTATGCAAATGAAAATCTCAATCAAGTTGTTCTGCTATAATTAAAAATGATCTTTTGTAACTTATAACTTCACACCTAAAAGGAAGAAAATATGTTAAGAAAAATCAGTTTCCTCATCTGCTCATTAGCTGTTATTTTCACATTAACTGCCTGTAATACCACTAAAGGTGTTGGTGAAGACATAGAGGCTGGAGGTAAGGCAATACAGAGAGTCGCTCAGTAAAAACCTACATTTAACAGATTAATAAAACACTAGCGGGTTAGAGATGAAGATATCTTCTAGTGTTTTACTACTATCAATGGATAGCTTTAAATATTTAATTTAAGTATAATTATTAAGCTTTTTTAAAAGAGTTTCTATTAACTGATTCAGCTTATAAGGAATATTGCATATGAAAAGAAAAATAATTATTGCTACATTAATAACATTATTTATTCCAGCCATTGCGAGTGCCTCATGTGAAAGCGTTGTTGAAGAAATTACACAAAAAATTATTAACAATGGTGTGCCTGAAGAGAGCTTTACCATTACCGTCGTTTCAAATGAAGAAGCAGCCTCACAACAAGGTACTGTTGTAGGTAACTGTTCGAATGAAACACAAAAAATTATTTATACAAAAAAATAATTCCTCCCAAAGGGCTTGTTATAAAGCCCTTTCATATATCATTGCCAACGTAATAAGACGCAATCATCTTCCAGCAAATTCTCACCAACCACAAATTAATTTATGTTAATGGCATTTGTAAAGTTCGCTACCACTATTGTGATTGTATCCAAGGTTTATCACCTTAAGTTAAATCCCCCAACCCGCTATGGGGTGATATCCGTGCATTGATGAGATTTTCATATTAATTGTTAACATATTAATAGTTTGACTAATTGGATTTGTTGACCACTTTATTGTCAAATTCGTTATTGTTCAGTTTTCCGTATTGCTTTCCTGTTAAAAATATACTTTACTATTAGATAAAATTTTCATTACATAAGAGAGCTGTATTAATATATATATATGTATACTAACCCCATTACTCTCTTACTCATATTTATCCCTGTCCTTGCCTGCATTCTATTCATTATTGCTCAAGATAAAAAACAACCAGATACAATGACACTTTTTTTAAAGTTCTCTATCTACTTGTTAAGCACTCTGGCTTTCATAAATTTAATTTTTTTCGCAAGAGCGTTCACTGATTGGTATTAACGTAAGCACTCCGTTCTAATGTTATTTTGCAAACCAAGTATCATTTGCTTGAACTTCGCGATTCGTTGTCTGAGTAGCCAATAATTTAGGATAACGGAGTCAGTAGGTCGGACAGTGATTGTATCATCCAAGCCGGTGGCAGTAACCATTTCGATTTTTTACAGCTGGCTTTGATGTTCCCAGCACTAACAAGTATTAAACGAAAAAAACCCGCCATTGCTGACGGGTTAGAAAATACAGAAAAACTATTTTGTATCTTTATTTTCAATAGCTATGATCTGAGGTTTCTCTTCTTCCGGAATTTCATATTCAATATTTAATGTTAACAAACCGCTTGATAATTCTGCGCTTTCAATTTTTACATTCTTACCGAGATTAAATTCAAGAGAAAATTTATTTTGTGTTATCCCTTTATGGATCCATTTCTCTGAATCATTAACTAATTCAGTTGATTGCTCACCTTGTACATAGAGTTTCCCACCTTTTAAGGATACGCTCAAGTCATCCTCTTTATAACCAGGAACACTGACAGTTAATTGATAATCTGATTCATTTATTTGTTTTAAATTATATGGATGTTCTGAGGTTAATGGTCGGTTACCTGTTAATTGGCTGAATAAACGATCCATTTGGTCAAACCTGCTAGAAAGCAGGTTATCAGATAATGCTGGAAATAATGAAAAAGATCTAATGTTAGACATAATTTCTCCTTCAATATCAAACGAACTACCTATTACATAAGCACCATTAGCCATTTGCCCGTATGGATTAACTCTTTATCTTGGTGCATAACTTATATAGTGTCGCTAGTGAAAATTTCAATCCAGTACTTACAATTCTTTACATTAAACATAAGCAAGCATAAAAAAACCCCGCCATAGCGAGGTTTTTAATAATAACCAATCAAGTAACTAACACGTCTAAGCTTTCATAGTACTTTTGCAAAAGTACATTTAACACCGGAAGGGTTACTTTTGCTTGCTTCAAAATGATAGCGTGCCTTTATCTCAAGGACATCTCATAAAGAGATCTCTCTTAAAGTGCCACTACATTTACAGCAGCTGGACCTTTTGCGCCATTTTCTACTGAGAAGCTGACTTTTTGCCCTTCATTAAGGGTTTTGAAGCTATCACTTTGGATTGCAGAAAAGTGAACAAACACATCTTTGCTTCCATCTTCAGGAGAAATAAAGCCAAAGCCTTTAGATTCGTTAAACCATTTTACTAAACCAGTCATTGTATTAGACATATTGAATTCCTTTGAATTTTTAATTGTTGCCACATGGCATATAGGTTTGATTTTTCTTGATACTTATGGAACTAATTAGAAGGAATTCACTACGAATGGGTATCTATAGGATAACGCTAAACGGGGGGAACTTTTCAAAACTTGCTTTCATAAATAGGTCTGTACTTCCAAACCGATAACTACATTTACTCATACATCCTTACGCATAGCAAGGTTTTTTTCATAGATACTACGATTATTTTAATAATCAATATGGATTTAACAATATATTCAATACCCGAATATATAGATAACTCGATGATAAATAACCACTTTAAACCCCATCAATCCATACACCAAATACAATTTAATAAAAAAGGTCGCACTAAACGACCTCTTGGAAATAACTCTATCCATCAATTATTTGATACTATCATCTTCTGTTGGGTCAAAAGGCATTCCATCAGCAAAGACAAATGACAGTGCAACAATTACAAATGAAGCTACAACAAAAAATGAATCAATTATCTTTTTCATGCCTCTTCCTTCATAAGTTAAGTCGAAAACAATATGATAATTAATCTCATTAATCAATAAAAACACCATTCAAGTTGACAATTAAAATCAGTTGTTCGGAATAGCCTTCGATTTACTTAAGCGCATCATGTATACAAATCCCCAAAAACCCCACTGAAGTGAGGCTCTTCAGCTTCTGATGTTGTAATCACTCTTATCACGATCTCAGCATAATTATCTGATTTATATAATACAATGCATATTCATTTAATTATTCATTAATAATAATTGCTATCATTTAAATAAATTACATTCTAATAAAACTCAGTTATTTTATTCAATATTGTCACATTAAGATGATCCCAGCAGTATTATTCACTTTCTTGTCTAAATCCCTTTACTCGTTCTTGATATATCACTATAGATACCCATACTATTTATGTAACTTATTGAGCTATCTGATATTAGCCATCGAATTACGAACAAATTAAATCGCAATAAAACAATCTTATAATGCGTGGCTAAAAATATTATTTACCTCTATTCCTCATAATAAAAACCCTAAAAATATCATCGGGGAGCACACTATGTCGGGTCATATTTCTAGACGTAATTTTATCAAACTAGGCACTATTGCAGGCATTGCAGTGATGGTGGGTAAACTCCCTTTTGCGATAGCAATGGAGCTCGACTCTGACTCTCCATCAACTGATTGGATAGGTCAAAATGGTAAAGCACGCTTTCGTTGGGATGGCGTTGAAAAGGTCACCGGCCGTAAGAATTTTGCTCGTGATTACCGCGCTAAAGATATCCCCGGCTGGCCTAAAAAACAAAGCTATGCCTTTATGTTAAAAGCAACAGAGGCAGATAAAACCTTTGAAGGCATTGATATTTCAATGTTAGGTCCAAACTTACAGCCTGATAAAGTTGTTTTACAAGAAGACCTTATCCGTGATGGCTTAAATATCCCTCAAGACACCAGTATGGGAAAAGGCTTCTATGGCACCAATATTTTAGTGCCGCTAGGGGATACCCCGCCAATTATTGGCCACCCTGTTGCCATCTTGATTTATCATGATTTCGATAAATACAGCACAGCGCAGCGGATGCTACGTTTTGCAAAAAATACCGTAAAATATGGAACGGTTACTGGGCCAAAACCACCTGCTAACTATGGTGCAGCACGATACGTACGTATCGGAGGTGACACCCCACTTTCACCTTCTATCTTTTCCCCTTATCAAGATTCAGGTATTAAAGGGGGGTTCGATGGCAATACACCTGTTTGGCCTCCTTATGACCCCAAACACGCCATTTCTATTCCACCAGTGATCCGTAAAGATCGTGGTGGTGGTTTTATTCAAGCCCTTCACCAGGCAGAGAAAAACCCTGATAAACAAGAAAAGGCGATGGATTACGCACGGCAAATTGAGCAAGAAATCGCAGCAGCTCGCCAGAATCCCGACAAGTTTGTGATTGAGCGCCATGGTTTTTCACAATCCATTGACCCTTGCGCAATGGAGCCTGATAACTGTAATACTTGGTATGATGCACAAACCAAAACACTGCATATCTTAACCGCGACACAGTCTCCTGCAGGAGTGGTCAACGCCGCTGCTGAATTATCGAAGCACAACAAACATTTTTCTGTCGAGAACATTGTGTTATTAACCGGTTCTACCGTCGGTTATGGCTCAAAAGACTATTCGGTTTTTCCTTTCTATTCGATGGTCGCCAGTTTCTATGCTGATGGCTTACCTGTTCGCATGGCAAATGACCGCTATGAACAATTCCAAATGGGAATGAAACGCCACTCTATTGAGATGGATGTCACCATTATCGGTGATAAAAAAACGGGCAAATTTGATGTATTAAAAGGTACTTATAACTGTAATGGTGGAGGCCGTGAAAACCTCTCGGTTGCCGTATCACACGTTGCGGTACGTGGTGCTCAATCTATTTATTATTTCCCTAAATCTGACCTCACCGCTCTCGCCATGGCCACCTCGGCTGTCGAAGCGGGCTCAATGCGTGGCTTTGGTTCCTTACAGTCAATGGCAGTCACTGAATTGATGGTCGATGAAATCGCTCACAACCTCAATATTGACCCAATTGAACTGCGCCGCCGTAATGCCATCTTAGAAGGTTATCCGAATACACAAGGTGGTGTAATAGCGGGTGACCCTCGCAATGTCGAAATGTTAAATCTTGCGCAAAAACACCCGATTTGGGTCGAACGTGAGAAAAACAAAGTCGATTATGAAGCGAAAAATCCCGGTAAATTATACGGCGTTGGCTTCGCGCAAGTGCAGCAAGTTTATGGTTCTAGCGGTGTTCCAACGATTCTTTCTCTTGAATTTGATGCGAATGGCAAGCTGACAATGCGCCATTGCATGCAAGAAATTGGTACCGGAGGCACAACCGCACAGCAAGTCATGGTGTGGCAAGCACTCAGTAAAGCCCCTGATGTGGTTGAGTTTGGGGTAACTGAATTTGCAGAACTCCCACTCAAAACCAGTTGGGCAGATCAGAAAAAACAAGATGAACTGTCAAAAACTGATCCCTATTGGACACCTGCACTGATCCCTGACATGAGTTCATCGAGCGGCGTTTATTACATTGGATTTGGTACACGCCAAGCAGGTCATTTTTTATTAGAAAATACCCTATGGCCTGCGGCCAAAAGCATTTGGAGTGAAGGCCCTGGCGGAGGAGCTTTCAATGGCTTAAATGTTGAATTTGCAGATATTCGTGTCGGACCAGACGGTATTGGCGGTGGTGGAATGAAGCCCATTCCTTTTGACATTTTAGCCAAAAGAGCCCATGAGATGGGGCTCATCACCGGAGTTGCTGTTCACGGCTATTCAAGCTGGCAGTGGGCTCGCGCAGAGTTCGATATCCCAACTGTCGGCTTGAAAAATCTCCCTCTCGATGCAATATCCGTTCGTTATGGCGAAGGAGCTCCACAAGAACTGAAAAAACAGATGACAACTGGCGGTTACCATTTTATTAAACGTAAAATTGCCTATTACCCACCAACACAACGCGCAAAAGCTGACCCAACTACGGTCACACCAGCTTCCTGCCTCGTAGAGCTCAACGTCAATACCATGACGGGTGAGATCGATATCATGCGCCACCATATGATTATGGACCCCGGTACGATGATTGTCCCTGAATTGGTTTCAGGCCAAATTCAAGGGGGCACCGCGATGGGTATTGGCCACGCATTGATGGAAGAATTGCCACTGTATGAAGATGGGCCAGGTAATGGAACCTGGAACTTTAATCGCTATGTTCTACCACGCGCAAAAGATGTTGCTGTTTGGCAACAAACCATTGATTACTTACCTCCCCTATCGGAAACTTCGCCACCAAAAGGCATGGCAGAACTGGGAATGATCCCTATCTTACCTGCGACGAGTAACGCATTAACCCATGCGACAGGTAAGCGTTTCTATGAATTTCCTATCACGGTAGATAAAATTAAAAAGGCACTCTCATGAAAATCAACAATGCCGTTCCGATTATTGAGCGCAAGCCACTAACTCTGACCATTAATGGCCAAAAAATTGGTCCTATTGACGTCCCTGTTGGGATGCCAATGATTGAGTTTTTACATGAATACCTTGACCTCACAGGCACCCACTTTGGTTGCGGGCAAGGGATCTGCCATGCTTGCACCATTATGGAAATTCAGCCCGATGGCTCAACGGTTGAAAGCCGTACCTGTATCTTTGGTGCCCATTATTTCAACAATAAAAATATTGTTACCATCGAAGGGCAAGCCAAACTGGATGAACAAGGTAAAGTTGTTGAATTAACGCCAATTCAACAAGCTTTTATCGAAAACTTTTCGTTCCAGTGTGGCTATTGTGCCCCCGGTTTCGTCACGGGTGCGACGGTATTTCTTGATAAACTGAAAAAAAAACCAGTGAAACGAAACCAACTCGAACATGCGATTGAAGAAGCCCTCAATGAGCATATTTGCCGTTGTACAGGCTATGTTCGCTATTATGAAGCTGTGAGGAAAGTCGCTCTCGACACTCCTGGCTGCGTGATCGATTAGGGAGAAACCTCATGGCTAAATCCAGCTCCTTACGTAAAAGCATTTATATTATTATCTTATTATTCATCATATTAATGCTTGCGATCCTATTTGGTGCTTTTCGTACCTCCAGTATCGGCCCTGATTTAGATAAACCGCTGACTTCAGAAGAAGTCGCCAAATTGCTGCCAAGAGGGCAAGAATTGGCAACGGCTGGAGATTGCTTTGGTTGCCACTCATTACCTGAAGGGCCATTGGCTGCGGGGGGGCGTGCTATCGGAACCCCTTTTGGTACCATTTATTCCACAAATATCACGCCTGATAAGCAATTTGGTATCGGTAACTATACCCGTGCTGATTTCCATCGTGCTTTGAAAGACGGAATTGGTAAAGAAAGAGGCAATCTCTACCCTGCCATGCCGTTTGTATTTACCCATATGACGACATCAGATGATATTGATGCCCTGTATGCTTATGTGATGTCACTTCCACCAATCAATGTACCAAACAAAGAAAATACAGGTGTATTTGTCCTACCCGTTCGCCCATTTATGAACTTCTGGACTTTGCTCAATTTCCCTAAACAAAATGCACCTCATGACCCACAACGCTCTGCCGAGTGGAACCGAGGTGCTTATATTGTTGAAGGTCTAGCACACTGTGGCGCTTGTCACTCACCACGTAATTTAATGATGGGTGTCGAGTTTTCACGGTCACTTCAAGGGGGTGAAGAAGCCGGTTTAACAATCCCTGATATTACAGCCGAAGCGCTTTCCAAACATGGGTACGATACCGCCTCTTTGCGCCAATTCCTGCTTACAGGGAATGCCCCGCAAGGTTCTGCATTTGCAGATATGAGCACAGTGACTCATTTTTCTACTAGTCAGATGAATAAAAGCGATGTTGATGACATGGCAATTTATTTAATGACGGATCAACAAGGAAAAATACTGGGAGCCAAAGCTCCGCCTGCTCCATTGCCCGAGGCAAACTCACCAGCCGTGGGTAATGTCAGTCAAATCATGGAAACAGGTCGCTTAATGTATATGTCTACCTGCGCAGGCTGCCACGGGGTCACAGGAGAAGGTGTACCTAATGGTATTCCAGCGTTAAAAGGTAACGCCATCTTAGCTATGAACAGCCCCGAAACCTTTATCAGTGTAGTGTTAACGGGTATTCCAACCACCACTTTCCCAAATGGGCAGCGTATGTATGCAATGCCAAGTTTTGCCGATGATTTAACGCCACAAGAAATGGCAGATTTAATCTCATGGGCACGCGCCGAATGGGGGGGACAAGGTAAACCCGTCACCGCCGAACAAGTTGAAAAACTGAAAAAAGCAGCTCAATAATCATTCATCGCTTCTCTTCAAATGACTTATTTGTTGAAGGGAAGCGTCATTATTATTTTCATTACGATATTTGAATAAAATCCCCATTAATATTCTTGTTATCTAAAAGCTTATCTTGAATTAATCCCACATGCAGGTTTTCGAAATGCTTTCTTTGATAACCATTGAATTCATCGACAACTTTTAACTTCAGCATAAAAATCAATGACAGATCTTGGGTAATGACTGACAACTCAAAATTAGAGTTTAATATCAGAGCTAAAATGCTAATAAGTCACTATAATAACAATGAGTATCGTGAACAATCAGGAATGATTTTTATATGAATTTTTATGGGATAGATTATTTGCAAGCGCAGTCTAATATAAATGATTATTTAAAATACATTGTCATTTTTGGAACTTTATTTGCTTTAATCATTTTTTTCATCCTGTATATGCGACATCGCCTACAAACTAAATATCGGGATTTAACGATTATCGCCTTCCTATTTTTACTTTTCATTTCAGGTATTCAGTATCAAGATTATACCGATAGTCAAAATATACACTCAAAATCATCCCAAATGGTTAATTTCGTAAGGTTATTATCAAAAGAAAAAGGTGTAGATATAAATTCTATATTTTCTAACTCTGTACAATTATCCGATGGCATAATCATTAAAGTTGATGACCGGTATTACCGCATTCATTTAAGCTTAGATCAACAAACGTACAGCTTAGAAAAAGTTTGGTTAACAAATCCCGAAATTAAAATCATAAAAAAATAAGGAATGAAATGATTATTTATACACCTATTATTATAAAACTTGGATTGGGGATTCTATGCCTGATTGTTCAAATAAACCTCATGGGCAAAGGGAATTTAGCCCCCTCATCCGCAATGGATCAAGTCCAAAACTATGTTCTAGGCGGTATTATCGGTGGCGTCATTTACAATGAATCAATAACAGTACTGCAATTTATACTCGTGTTAATCATCTGGACTCTGCTTGTTTTTGCCCTTAAATTTTTAAAAGAGAACAATCCATTCATTAAACGAATTATTGATGGCAAACCTATAACCTTGGTACACAATGGCAGCGTTAACGTTAAAGAGTGTCTAAAAAATGGTGTTTCCGCTAATGATTTGATGTTCAAACTAAGATCAAATGGCATTTACGAAATAGAGCAGCTAAAACGCGTTGTTCTCGAACAAAATGGACAATTGACCATTATCCAAAGTGGCGATGAAAATATACGTTATCCAATTATCGTAGATGGCTTAGCTAACTATGACTTACTCGAAATCATCGACAAAGACATTGAGTGGTTAGAAGACAGTATCTCGAAACAAGGTTTTAGTAAAATCAGTGAAGTGTATTTAGGTGAGTATTTGTCTGGTAGGATTAATTTATATGGATATGAAAAAAAGAATAACGCAGATTAAGTTAGATTTACGTCTTGTATAGGACTGACGGAATGCTTACCACTTTTTGTAGTTTGTCTCGTATCTGTTTTAGTGATAAATCAGGATATTATCCAACTAAACCTCCCTTCAAACCGATAAGAACACGAACACGAGATAGAACCTTTTTCACTAACCTGTATCAAAAATCCTCATCCATCTGCTATCATGTGCCCCTGAAAACTTCACCTCCATAAATGAGCTTCTGTTTTTTATCTGTTTCGTAAATGCCTTTATGCATCGTAGCTTTTGTCTCTAGGGACTTTAGCCTGCAAAGCAGTAACAGAAAAAACAAAATTTCTTTTATTTTTTATAAAGTTAAATACTCAGCGACAACACAGAATAGTACAGAATGAATACACAGAAAGAACAATACAATATCGGTAAGATAAATTTAATCATTTAAAAACATGAGGTTACAATGAAGAAAATTATTATTCAAATACAATTCTTATACATTATCTTATACATTTGATTTCATATATGACAAAACTGTTCCATTTCTAGCTACTCCTTCTAAAAGAACATATTGCTTACACTCTCAAGCCTATTCATTTAAGTACTGAATAAAGCAAACTGATACTTATATATTCAAACTCTTACCATAAAAAATTGTAATATTAGTTGTGGTCGTTAATTTAACGATGTAATCCTAAAAAATTACTGTCTAAATTTGATATTCTATAAAAGTCATTTACCCTATAATTTGAGCTTCATAATATTGGAGGTTTTATGAATATCACTCAATTATTTTTATTAGCTTTAAATTGTATCAATGAGCATCGGGAACCATCACATACTGAGCAATCAATAATTTATGTATTCTATAGAACAAACATTGCTGGATTGATTTCTATAGATGAATTCATGGAAATGTTCATTAATGTATCCGTTTACTGTGATTCGCCAAAGCGAAATAAAGAACTCACTATCGAGCTTATCGAAAAATATTTATATAAATCAGCAAACAAACTGACAGCGATAAAAAGTATGCTTACCTAATAGTAGGCACTCCAAAACTGCTCTTAATAATAAGGAATGCCTAACTAACTCACTTAATAGTTAATGCTACTGAACTTCCCGCATCACCTCATTAAAAAATTCTTTAATATCAACACGTAAAATTTTAAGAGCTGAAACCAAAGTATCTATATCTATTTTATTTATTCCTCGTTCATAACGATATAACTGCTGTGCGCTTTTACACCCTATCAGTTGAGCAAATTCAACAGCAGTATATCCAGCATCACGTCTCAGACCTTTAATCTTATTTCCAATTAATGTTGTTACTAAGCCATCAGAATTCATGCTTCAATACTCCATTCCTATAATTAGACCATAATCTATTGAGCTCTCAAACCTCTGGATTATTCACTTTCTCAACTTATAAATCACTTATAGACCATCCATAAATGATAGTTATAATTTGAAAAATTTAAAATACCCTAATAACTTTATTGACTTTACTAATATTTCTTATTATTTATAGGTAATAGACTTATTTCAATAGGCATTACCACTAGAAAATGAAGAGGAATATTTATGAATAAGTTTCTAATTTCTGCTTGTATGATTGCATCAAGTGTCCTGTCCTTTAATGCATTAGCCGCAGACAAAATGGCCTCAACACCCGAAAATATGACATGTAAAGAGTATGTGGATCTTAACCCTAAAAGCTGGGCTCCAGTAGCATTATGGGTAACATCACAAGGTACTGAATTTAAAGGTGGTGACTGGGTTACGTTATCAGAACAAAGTGTTGCTGAAGCGCCTTTAATTGTTGAGTTTTGCAAGAAAAATCCTGAAGGAACCTTGAAGGACTACCTTGCTAGCAAAAAATAAACACTTTAACCACTAATAGCTGCAGTAATAAACTGTAGCTATTATTTTTACTAGTTAGCTATATTAACATTTCAACTAAGCTAATCCTTTAATTAAAAAATAAAAACTAATACGTTATTCTCATACTAATAATCCCGCATACTGCCCCTTCAACAGTACTTAAAGATTAGGTATATACTAAATCCTCTTACCTATAAATATAGCTAAAAATCAGTTTTATTAAATGACCACACTAATGTATGAACCTGTATATAGAATTAAAGTGCAAATAAAATACAACAAAAAATCACCGAAATTTAATTCTATCAGATGTCATTTAATGTAAATAAAACAAGAATGATAATCCACCAATCGAATTGATAGCCAAAATTATATTATTTTTCATATTATTGAACTTGAAAAATTAATATAGATAAATATAGTTAGCGCAAACTGCTTCCATGTAACTTAACTGTCACAGAAGTTGGTTTTTTGTTGCTCTACTTACTGTCTTAATAAGCTGTTATTTAACATTGAGGTTATGATGAAAAACAACATCTTATATTCATCTATATTAATCGCTTTATATTCTTGCTCTGCAAATGCTTCTCTAATGGCGCCTCAAGGAGTCGAAAACTCTTCTATCGTTGTGTCTTCCAACAATAATAACGCAACTAAGTCTGAGGATATTAAAGGACCAAACACGATTGCAATAGGGAACGGTGTTCACATCGATATTGACCCAAATACTGATGCGAGAGGGGCAAGTGATGGTTCTATTGCTATTGGTCTTAATACCAAAACAAAATATGAAGGAACAACCGCAATAGGCAAAAACTCTATTGCAAATGGTTGGAGATCAACTGCAATTGGTGTTGATGCCAAAGCTACTGATGAATCTGCTACAGCAATGGGTAATCAATCATCATCTACAGGTTGGGGATCTTCTGCCTATGGTACTGCCTCAAAGGCTATTCATGCCGGCTCTACTGCCATCGGTAATTGGGCTCAAAGTACTGCAGCATATGGCACAGCGCTTGGAACATCATCAAATGCTACAGGTAATTACTCGACTGCATTAGGAACCTTGTCAAAAGCATCTGGGCATTATTCTACCGCAATAGGTACAAATGTTGCTTCAGAAGGATACATGTCTGTTGCAAATGGATACGGAGCTAAAGCGGCAGCTAAAGGTGCTATTGTCGTGGGTGCAAACAGCCAAGCAAGCGGAAATTCATCCGTAGTTTTAGGAGACACATCTATTGCTGAATCTGAGAATAGTATCGCCGTTGGGCATAATTCACACACTAAGGGCAAAAATAGTATTGCTTTTGGAACAGATTCAAAAATAGGCTATGGTTCTAATGCTATCGCACTTGGTACAAATTCTAATGTGGTGGGCGATAATGCGATCGCTATTGGGAATAACTCATTAAACAAAGGTTCTAGCGCTATTAGTCTTGGTGACAACGCAAAAGTATCTGGCGGCAGTGGCATTGCTATTGGGAAAAATGCATCACAAGGAAAATGGCGTGAGAAATTTCCAACTGAAAGCCCAGTTAGCGTTACCGGTGGTATAGCGATTGGAGACTCAAGTCAAACAACTGATGTTGCAAGTGTTGCTCTTGGGGGTAAAGCCAAGGCGAATAATGCCTATACAACTGCTATAGGGGATGGAGCTATTGCACAAGGCAAAAGCTCAACCGCTTTAGGTTCTGGTGCCAGCTCACAGAGCTGGGGTTCTGTAGCATTAGGCTTAGGCTCTGTTGCAAATAGAGGAAAAGGTGATGTAGGGTATTTATCTGCTGAAAAAACTGTAGGTAATGAATCCTCCGTAACAGCAAAAATGTCTACTCAATCTCAAGAAAGACTGAAAGAGATTAATAGCAAGATAAATGAATACAGTAAAATCGTTGACCCAATTGCAAATGACTACTATTCATTACGCAATGAATACAATCAAAAACTGCAAGAAGTCTATGATTCAGACTTACAGGGGCAAGAGTATTCTAAAAAAATAAACGAACTACGCGATCAATATCAAAGCGAAGTAGTAAAACGTTCGGCGGCTTTGAACAACACTCCGGAGTATGCTGAGTTGCAAAAACTTCAAGCAGAAAAAGCCGGGTTGCTTAGTACCTATATTTCAACTAAAGGTGCAGTTTCTATTGGTAATGATGCAGTAACTAATGAAAATGGTGAAATTGTTCAGCATGCAAATACTCGTCAATTAACCAACCTTGCCGCGGGTTCGAAAGATACTGATGCCGTGAATGTTGCGCAATTAAAAAATCTTCAGTCTGTAATGGAAAGTGCAGATGATAAGCTTTCTCAAAGAATTACTGACAATAAAACTCAAATAGATAACAACAAAAAGAATATTGATGAAAACTCAAATGCGATTAAAGATAACACAAACTCTATTGTGAAAAATGAGCAAAATATTACCAATAATACGAATAATATTAATAGAATCTCCAATGAGATGAAAAACAACAACCAGCGGTTCGACCAACTGGAGAGTAAAATCGTCAGTAATGAGCATTATATTCGAGATGTAGAAAAAGAGATGCATCGAGGTTTAGCATCACAAGCCGCTTTGAATGGTTTATTCCAACCTTATGGTGTTGGTAAATTTAACTTCACCGCAGCGGTAGGTGGGTATAATTCTGAAACTGCTATCGCGGTAGGTTCTGGTTATCGTGTAAACGAAAGTGTCGCTGTAAAAGCAGGGATTGCAACCAACACTGGAAACTTTGAAGGTGTAACCTACAATGCTGGTGTAAACTTCGAATGGTAATGTAATTAAGATGCACCATCACATTCAGGTGGTGCATCTTTTCGTCAACGCTCTCATCATATGCATAAATCAGAGTATACCGAAATCGCACTTAGCTATTTCATAATAAATGACTACTGATTTATCGGCTTAACGATTGTATATGCACACTACTATACATCCTCCTCTCCTTTGGCTGGAATGGGAATACTATAACTATTGACTGTTAACCTGCTAAATAGGCATAAATGAAGAGGAATTATGTTTACATAACAATAATCATCGCGGGATGAATTGTAATCTTGCAAGCATTTTTATAGTACGCGATATATCTAATTGTCACCTTCACATCTTTAACTTCGACTCTGAGTGTGACATACAGAGAATAATTAGCCTTCGAGTTCTTTCCACCACAATTATCGTAGTTTAAGGCGAGTATTTAATGTCATTGAAGATAACGTCAACTCGAGTAGAAAGGAACACTCAGGACACAGATCCCACCAGCTCTACCACATTTTAACTGTCGTGATGTAATAACAGATTAAAAACAATAAATTAGTAAATTGAGCAGACCGTAATATTACCCAAAATGGACATCGAACTGTACATACGCTAGAAGAATAAACAAGCTCACTCTGGCGGGCTTTTCATCTATTCTCAAATTTTCACCTCACTATCAAGTCCTTAGATAATCTAACGCCATAATAATTACCCCAACCTTATACAATAACCTAAAATAAGCTACACTATAATGGAGTATTTCCCTGTGAAAATGTTGAAACAAGCTTATAAAATCAATTGGGTAGAGTGTTCAAAATTAGTATTTCACCTTATAAAACTGGAAAATTATGGTATACCTTATTAATAATGACATTGAATTCATTTATGAAAGAAATGTTTTATATTCTAGGAAATTAAACCTAGAACAATCTTTACTATCACCATCCTCAAGAATATTAAAATACCTTATCGAGAATAATGGGAGCGTAATTACTCAAAGTACTCTTTTTCAGATTGGCTGGGAAGACAAATTAGAATATGTAACAAATAATGCTTTCTATCAGAATATTTCACTACTTAGGAAGGCATTTGAAATCTTGAATCAAAAAAATAAGTTAATTATAAACTTCCCTAAAAAAGGCTATTCATTAGATAAAAATGTTATTATTGAAATAATCACAGCCCCTTCCGATTCCATTGGTATTATCGAAACTGCTGAAACTATCGAAACCGTTGAGACCGTTGAGACTGTTGAGACTGTTGAGACTGTTGAGAGAAATATTAAAGGAACAAAGAAAATTAGATTTGATTTTTTAATATTAATAACAATTCTAATTATATCCCCTTTTTATTTTTACAAAAGTGCTGGAAGTAATAATGATTTGTATAGTTATGATTATTGCGGAAAAAATGAGGGTGTTAACTTTTTTTGTGAAAAAAACAGTATAATTAGTGACAATCATTTTAGAAATATTATTGATAAAATAAAAAAATCAAAGTCAAAATACAATTACATCTATTTTAGAAAGAATATTCACAATGAAGTAGGATACTCATTTTTAAACTGTAAGTCTGAGTTTATGATGATTAATTTAACCCCAAACAATTGTATTTCATATTATGCCATCGAAAAATAACAAAAATTTAACCAGATTGGTTATTACATATATTCTAATAACTCTCCTTTTCTCTATTATAATATTTATTTTTGCTCCTGGAAATCACTCTAATGAAAAAATAAGCTGTGACTCTAATATCTATCTTGATGACCAGAGAAATAATATAGTAGCTCATGGATATTATGTATTCTCTCTTGATGGAGACAATGGATGGTTGAAGTTAAAAGGTGAAGTAACTAACGAGAAAAAATCATACACAATAAATAGAAAGTTATATTTCACTAGCAGTAGAAATTGCTGTGTTTTCATATTAACTGTAGATTCAATAGTAAAATCCAACGATGATAACTCTCCTGATTCTTTATTATCAAAATTCTTACCTTTGGCATACATAAAGAAAGGAAATAAAATGGACACTTTTATTTACCCTCAAACTGATGGTGGTTATCTATTCACATCTAGTAATCTTTATAGCTTTTATTGTGAAAACCTAAAAAATTAACCCATAAATATCAGTGTGTTATTTTTATATCAATAGATATACCCCAAAGATTTTCATGGGGGTATATCTATGTACGAAGGATTAGGTTTTGAGCCGACAACATAATAAAATCTAATAAATATTATTATGTTATTTTATTTACGCAATGTATCTAAGTAGATATTTAAAGTGAAATGGTATTTTTGTATATTTTAATTATCGAAAATATGTTTAATAATTATCCCTACTGACTTATAGGCTTAATTAGTGTTGAGCCTTCTTTATATATTTCAGCTCTTTTTGTATTCGCGAAAGTAAATTTTACATATCTATTCGTATTACTTGATACAGTAACCGTATGCGCACGCATATATACAAAGATACTTTTCCCACGCCCTAATGCTGGAATAGGGATATCATTCACAGTTAATGTCATCTTCAATCCTTTATTGATATCTTCTTTAGCCTGACTGCTTGAAAGTGTTTTTATTCCACCTTTACCATCATCAACCCCCACTAAAAATGCATATGTTGAATAATTAACCCCAGGAGATGCTCTAGATGTTTCAAAAGTACAAGACAAACCGGCATCAAATACACGCTCAAAGTTATCAGAACTGATTTCGATGGCTTTAACCCAACCTGTTTCAAGTGCTCCTTTGGGAAAGGTTTTGTTCAATGGCGTTCCTGATATCTTTTTATTTGTTGCAAAATACACATCTCCCAAAACTTTTTTCGCATCCACCGTTCCCTTGAAGTGACCATCAGCCCCATCAATTCGTCCTCGGAATGTCACTGCATTAAATTCAGCATTACCATTTTTATTAATTTGCCATCCTGATTTCCCCGAAACGAAATTATTCGACTGAATAACATTTCCTATCTTAGCGTTACTAATCGATGCATCCGCGATGAATGACTCGCGCATGTAAATCTGCCCATTTTTCATGAACATCAAAGGTTCCATCTTTCCTCGTGTTGGATTAAAAAAAGCAAAATTATTTGCATTAAACCCAATGAACGATTCAATTTTCCCCGCCTTCACTTCAGCACTAATAACCATACTCGCGGCACTATATTTTTTCCCATCCACCATGATTGTAATGTTTGTATTGTGCATCGCATAACCAGCATTTTGTTTAAATTCCGCCTGCATCTTAGAGTTAATCAGTGCACCTTGATTATCCAATTTCGCCTGAACTTGCTTCTGTGATTCACTGAAAGACCTGTCTAAATTCGTCACCGCTTTATCAAGCCGAACAACGCCTGCGTTTACCCCATTTATTGATGCTGTCACTTGTGCGTATTTTTCTGCCCATGATTTTCGTTCGTCAGCAAACGCACGCTCTAACGTTTTATGCTGAGATTGTGACTGTTCATGGTTTACCGTAACCTCTTTCTTCACTTCTTTAATTGCCGCACTATTGACTAGTATTGACTCATTTAGCCAATCAAGTTCTTGAGAGAGCTGTTTCCCAGCTTCTGTCGACATGAAATGCTCGTTCAAATCTGGCAAGATTGTATTCACATCAAACTCGGACTCTCCTCGCACCCATTGAGTCCACTCAGATTCATTACCCGATTTATCCACAAGTCTTGCTCTGAAGTAAAATACGACGCCAGCGGCTAGACCAACCATCTCATAGTTTTTTGATGGATAAGGGACATCAGATAACAGCATCAAATCTTCATCATTTGGGGTTTTACTGTACTGAATTTCAGTTTTTAGCGTGTCACTGGTATTTTCATCAAACCCCCAATCCAACTTAATACCGAACACAAGCGAGGAAGCTTTGAAATTCACGGGCTTCGGTGGATTACCCACTTTTCCTGTCAGGCTAGCTTCAGGGGCATTAGCCCAAATACTGGAGATTTCAGACGCATTAACTGCTCGGACTCGCACTTGATATCGACCAGAATAAACGCCCTCAATATCAAACCCCAGTGATGATGTTCTTGGTGTATTGACCCAGTTCCCGTTATCACGACGCCATTGCGCCTCATAAGCAATCGCACTTTCAGCCGCGTCCCAACTGACACTGAGCGTAGTCAACGCCATACCTTGGTCAACTCTTGAGTAAGACGTAATTTCGACCTTTTTCGGTGCAGGCTGAACGCGAGGCGGAATAACAGTTACGGGACGTTCGGCAATGCGAGCACCTGAATCGATATGGTCATAATGGTCAGGGTGATGGATAGCACCGCTAATGGTGTAAGTGTTATCGCCGTTGTCGCTGATATTAATCACTCGATATAGCTGGACCGCTAAGTCATCAGAATCCACCACCCACACCGCTTCTTTTTGTGGTACCTGTGAATATTCAACAGAAACCGTGACCTCTTTTTTGTTTACCGAAGTAACAGTACGCCCTTCTGATTTGCCATCAAGCAGGTTGATGATCAGGCGGTCACCCGCTTTAATTGACGTGACTCTATCGAGAGTAATGTTTCGCCCATTCGCTGAGGAGATACGTCCCCCGGTGTCACGCCCTGCTAAATTTGAATCAGCTACCGCGATAATATGACCCGGTGAGGGAATTGCCCCTTCTAACCCCGTGGCAAATGTGATCATACGATCATTTGCGTTAGTCAGTAATGCCCAGCGACCACGTCGATTCGCTTCACTTCGACGGGTACACCCAATTGCAGAGAGTTCTACCTTACGCACGCCATAACGATGCTGAAGTTTTAAATCTGCGACCGCCTCGATATCATCTTTGCTGTGGTTATCCGTATCCGTAAATGAAACCAAGGCTTGGGTGTAGCGATTTTGGATACTGCCCCCCGAGTAAGACGGTTTTCCCCCAACGATATTGGCATTAGTAAACGTGCGAAAAATACTGGCTGGCATATCGGCAACCGCATTGACTTTATTGTCCGCCCAGAAGGTCATTCCTCGAAAAATAGCCGCAATATCCCGTAATACGGTATACGCTGCCTCTTGTGATTGAATATACACATCACATAAAAAACGAGGCTCTTTTCCCTCGCCTCCTCGTCCATCAGGCACTAATTCATCACAATACTGTGCGATTTTGTACAAATCCCACTTTTCAATCTGATGGGCTTTGATTCTGTCACCACTGCCATAACGATTGTTCAGGACTAAATCATAAAACACCCAGGCGGGGTTATTGGTTGCCGCCAGCTTAAATGTTCCATCCCAAACACCCGCGTACGTTCTATTCACAGGGTCATAATTTGTCGGCACTTTAACTAACAATCCCCCTTTCGGGCGAACACTAATTTTAGGGATACGGTTGTTAAATTGACGGGCATTAAATGTCACAAAGAGAAGCGCCGTATTGGGGTAACGTAACTTGGCGTCAATCACCTCGGTGACCGCAGCAATCGAGACTTTATCGGCAATACGAGCGGTATTCTGATTTTTGGTGAGTCGCCGAACGCGCAATTGCCAACCTGTCGTGGCTGAGGGTAAATCGATACGATGGGTGCGCTGATATTCACTGGTCGTTTTACCATCAAATGCAGACTTAACGAGTTCTTGATACCCAGCACCATCTGTAGATAAATCAATCGCATAGACAATGCGATATCCCGTTGTATCACCATTATCGTGTTGACGCATTAACTGAGGCACTGAAAAGCGAAGGCGAATAGCGGATAACTGCGTATTATTAATCATTCGGATATACGGCTGATCGTCTCGCAGCTCTACCCCCACGGCGATGTCATTATCAACCGACGGTATCCCTTTGATATACTCTTGTTGCTCGCTACCGGGGCGAAACTCCCACGTTACCCCTTCGAAGTTTTTCGTTCCATCCGTATTACCAATTGGCGTCTCATCTAAAAAAATACGCGTATCATCCAAGCCCTCCGCAATTTCCCCCTCAGAAATGGCTAACAGAATTTTTGCAGTCGATTCTGAAAGCAAATTATCTTTGGCTTCTACGGGCGTATGACCGCCTCCGCCGCCACCTTTAGCGCCGTATATCGTTTCCATATTTCACCCATAAAAAAACGGCACTCAAGCCGTTTCCGTATATGATAAAGATTAATTTTGTTATTTTTGGTCTTCGGTATAGATACCCGCGGAGATAATCGCACCTCCGACTTCACGGCGGTCTAGTCCATATAACAGCGGCACAGGATTGCCCTGCGCCGTGGTATTTACAGCACCACCAAATGCATAGGATGGCTTATTATCCGCATCTTGTCGCATGGATAAGCCTTGAGGCTGAGGTGAGAGCATTTGCACCAAACCACCGATTGCCATAGCAGCACCACTCAACGCCAATGCCCCTCCCCATGTCCCTGCAGCGGTAAATGCGACAGAGAGACCTCCCGATAAAAATGCGGCAGCACCAATTAGTGCTGCCCCTAAAATAGTTTGGAAGAAACCACCCCGCTTACTCCCTTTAATTACCGGAGCAATGCGAATTTCTTCACTGGTATCAAGATGCAATTCGTCTTCAGCAATATTGCGCTGACCTTTAAATACCGCAAATTCCAGCCCTTTCAGATGCGCATTGGCAAGGAACTGCTCGAATCCATCATAGAGTACCGATAACGCTTTAATCGCTTCACGCGGAGAATCGATAGCAAGTTGATGTTCGCGACCAAATTGGGTACCCAAAACACCATAGAGTCGTATTGTTTTTAAACTCATGCCAACTCCTTTCGTCTGACTATTTTCACTGTCCTATCACGCCAATAATCACTGTATGGAACGATGCGGCTGAGCTGACCGTATAAGTGGTGAAGCAGCATACCATTCACTATCACCCCTGCATGGTTCGGAACATGAGCTTGCACTTGCATAATGACCATATCGCCCTCCTTTAAGTCACCGGCAAACTCGACAAAGCCCGCTTGCAGCCAGTTATCCATATACAAGTTTTCCCCCTCTTCCCACCAGTGTCTCTCAACGCTGTAATTATGCAGCTCAATCCCGTGCATCTGTCGGTAATAATCCATAATGAGCGACCAACAATCTGCGTGACCAAGCACAAACGGACGACCTTCTAACTCACGCTCAATTCTAGGCTGGATTATGCGGATATCACCTTCCGGATAGGAAGCTATCACCCACGGTAGTCCCGAAGCATCACATTGCAATTTGTCTATTTCGCTCGGTTGAGACGTCACTCCATCCCCGCAATGGCTATGAACAATCGCTATTGGATTGCCCCAATCTTCGGCTGCGGCATAGTCTTCTGGGGAAAGTTCGAAATGATCAGTTGGATTATCGGAAAGATTTCGGCAGGGAAAATATTTTTTGACTCGACTTTTTTGGCAAATCACGCCACACGCTTCTTTAGGGTATTCCGCTTTGACATGCTGAAATATTACCTCTGTTAATTTCTTCGTGATCATCGTACTAACCCCGCGGCAGGGAATCCTCCAAAATCCAAAGGTTCATTTTCGCCAAATCGTTTTTTACAATCGCTAATGAGTCCACCGCACTTATCTAATGCCGGATCATCAACCAGTTCACCACGCTCATCGAAATATTTATTGCCCGTATAATTGCAACCTCGCCCGCTTCGATAATCGCCTTTCATACACCAGAAACAGAGGTTGTGGATTTGGCGACCGGGGATCATAACCCCTTGCAAGTCGAACGGACTCGACAACTCAAATTCAACTGCTTCTCCCGCGACTTCGCTCATTTTTCTGTCGATGAAATAAACTTGTTTGAAAAATTCTTCAGGGTTAGCGGTAGGATTTCCCTCTGGAAAATTCTTAGCATCTAGATAGTGAGCGAAGGTTTCATAAATAGTCACTTTCGCCAGTGCCATATCATCGAATTGCAAGCACAACGAGGATATCAAACCATCAATATTAGCCACTCTTAATAAGGGTCTGGCTGGACTACCATCACTATTTTTTGCCATGCCCTCGATTTCATAAGCCCATGCGCCATATTCATTTCCTTGCCACCAAATAGATTTTGGTTTTATGCCCCCCTCTGCAGCGTCAATTTCTTCGGGTGTATGCGGCAAATTGTAGGCATGAAATCGAAGAGTTGGACCATCAAACTCACTACCGTCCACTTCAATTAATTGAACCTTACTCCCCGGCTCTAATTTTTGAATGTCAGATGTTATATTCATACACTAAACGCCTGTTCAAAGGTTGCAGTTATAGTGATAGAGCTACCGCCAATTGGCTTTAATGTGATGGAATCAGCTTTCACTCGATATAGTCCTTTATCTCCCAAAGGTGGCACCCACAGAAATGATTTTGCTGTATGTGAGCGAATAAAGGAAAAAATAGGCATTACCTCTGACTTATGCCCCGTATAGGTAAATCCCCATGATTGAGATTCAGTATTGAGACCATCGCCTGAAACTTGCTTATAGCCATCACCAAATGCCACTTCTTTTATACGATGCTTAAATTCGCCAGTTGGCGAGTCTTGGATTTGAGTTCGCCACTTAAATTCTTCAATCATTATTACCCCTAAATAAAAAAGCCACCCGAAGGTGGCTATGTGAGGATCAATCTAGATAATCTTTACTGATTTAATAATTTGATAGTTTTCCGTGCGTGATCTTTAGCTTCGTCAAAGTATTCGGCTAGCGGTTTACTAGAGTTCAAGTTTGTTTGGTAGACTATATTTGCCAATACAAAATCAACACTATACTCATCACCTTTATAAACATCGACAGGAATGCTGATTTGCTCATCTTCTGGGTTAATGATTACAGTTCCAAGTTTTAATTCCATTACTACCTCTCATTAATTTTTTAATACTGTTCTTATCTTCCAACAGAAATAGCTTTGATTATTTTGTACAAATCACCACCCTCACGCCCCTCTATTGCCATGAAGCGCTTAAGCTTATTATTTAAGGATTGCTCCGCAGCTCGGATATCAACATTCTGCATAGAACCTTGCTGTTGAACACCACTTACAACGCTGATGCCACCAATATTAAGATTAACGTTAATCCCACCAGCAGGATGAGTGCCGTAGACTTGCACTCGAGGCTGACTCACTGACATTGACTGAGAACCACCTACATATCCACCAGATGCATAACCTCTCTTTCCTGCATCCATTAACCGATATAGATTAGTTTTACCTAATTTAGCCGTACTCTCTTTGTCAAATACAAATTCGCCTCTATGCACGATACCAGCTACATCATATTTACCGCCATCACCAGTATATCCGCCTGTTGCATGACCTTTTAGCCCTAAGAATTCACCAACAACAGTCCCACCAAAAGCTGCTTTCATGGCATTCAGCATCGCCATTTGCATTAACATCTTGGTAGTCATTTCTAAGAATGAACGAGTAAAGTCACCGAGACTAGCTTTACCCGTGATGACAAAGTCTGAAAGGCTGTTGCTCATACCTTGGAAAAACGACTGACTGATTTGAGCTACGTTGCCGTAGACGTTTGTCGCTTGGTCTTGGAATTCTGCAAAACCCTTTTTAACACCGGCTTCCCAATTTGCGCGTAAAGAATCTTCCTTACTGTAGTAATCTTCTAGTGCCTTTTTCTCTGCCGGTGACTTAGCTTGCTCAAGTGCAATGTCACGCTGGTACATGCGGTCAGACTTACCAGCTCCCATATCCAACGCACGACTTCTGGCATTGATTTCCTCAATTCGTTTGAGCTGTCTGTCTAGTTCTCGGTTATGTTGCTTCTGAAGCTCTACAGCATCCCCTGCAACCGCTAATGCCTTTTGTGATTCAAGGACACTTTCTTTCTTCGCTAATAGTGCCTGCTCATCTTTGGTAAGTTTGCGCGTTGCCTTTGCTTCTTCTAGCACTGATATTTTAGCTTCCATATCCCAAAGCTTTTTACGCTCAGCGCTAATCACATCAGCAACAGTTTTATGCTCCTTCAATACTTTCAGTTGAGATTGGAGAGAGATTAGCGCTTCATTGGCTGACTCATCAGCCCGAGTACCGTAGTCAGGGCGATATTCTTTGCCTTTCTTAGTTACTTCTGGCTTATATTTTTTGTTGATATTTTTTACAGCTGCTTCTCTATCTTCTCTTGACCATAAATCAGGAGCAGCAGATACCTCACGCCATAAATCAGCTAATGCCAGTGTCCTTTTTCTTTCATTTGTTGCTATCTCAGAAAGAACTCTTCTCTTATGCTCAAGAGATGCTATTCTTTTCTCTTCTCTTTTTTGAGCCTTATCTGCTTGAGCAGCAGCCGAATCCTCAGTTTCAACTTGTTTCTGTAAATCTGAAACATCCTTTTTGAGATTCTGTACAAGCGCCCTTCTTGCTTCTAGGTTCCTAGTTGCATTTTGGTTCATGAAAGATTCTGATTGCCGCCCGTACCCATACCCTGACATATCTGGGACAATTGATTTTTCGGCTTGCTCTAATTCCTTTACCGCTATCTCTAATTGCTTAGTTTTCTGATTCAACCTTTCATGCAGTGGAGCTTCTCTGCCAACACTTAGCATTTGATCCCAAGCATCTTTTGCAGCATCGCTAACTGCTTTCCACGCACTCTCTAATGTCCCTAAGTTGGCCTTTACTTTATTAGCCATATCTAATGACGCCTTAGACAGCAAGACCATGCTTTCAGCTGCGGCTTGATCCTTATGCCCCATTTCTTCTAACCGCATGATTCTTTCTAACTCAGAAGACTTCAAAAAATGCATTGTTTTGTTGAGTTCTAAAATAGCTGAAACAGGCTCATTCTTTAATCTACTGAATTGTTTAATTGTTTCATCAATCGATTGTCCAGTAGCTTCCTCCATCCTAGCTGCCGTATTTGCTATCATCTCAACTGCATTTCCAGTAAACAAGCCTGAACCAACTACTTTAGATAATGCATCGGCCATTCTATACTGAGTTATGCCATTGCTAGACAGCTGCCGTGACAACATATCTAATTGCGATGCCGTCTTGCCAGCGTAACCGCCTGTTAGAATGAGTTGACGGTTGTACTCGCCAAATTCCATAGACCCTTTATAAGCAGCAAGAGCAACAGCAGAAGCGGCACCAACAAATCCAAACATTGCAACTCTTGCTGGGGTAATTAGCGATGCTAAAGCCTTCAATGAGTTTCCTATACCACCGAAGGAATCTTTTATCTGACCACCTTGCTGTATCATCACCATCCATACAGGCATCCCAGATGCCAACGATGTGACTATATCCGTCATTTGAGCGGGTAATTGACGCATAGCATTTCGATATTGACCAATCGTGATTGAGCCGTTTAAAAATGCTTTTTCTTGCTCTTTCAGCTTGGAAATCATAGGCGCAGCCTGCTGAGAAATTCCCATTTGCGCTGCTTTCAATTCTAAAATTTCAGTTTTGGTTTTTCCTATAAAATCCGTTTGATTTTTAAGAGATTGTAAGAATTCATCTGCGGCTTGCTTTGCTTTATTCGTTGCAGCTTCCTGAGCTAATAATGCTTGCCCTTCCGCAGTCAGAGACATATGCATTCTTTGCAGCTTGTCTCTAGTTTGGTCTAATATGCTGGTATAATCTTTGAATTGATCTTTGGGAAGTAACCCTTTTTTGCTTGCTGCTACTAGCTTTGTCTGCCAGTCATCTAATCGTTCAAAAGCTTTATTTGTAGGGTTCAGCTGATTAAGTAACTCATGAAGCTCTTTGCGCTGTTTTTCAGCTGCTTGAGCTGCTTTTTTCTGATTATCTACACCGCGTTTAAATTGCTCATTCAGGTCTTGGGCTGAGCCATTTACCTTTTCTGCTGTGCTGCCAAACTCCTTTAATTTTTGAGTCCCACGCTCTAAATCAGACGTATCAGCTTTAAGCGAGATGGTTGCTATATCTGCCATTTACCTTTCTCCAGATATAAAAAAACCACCCATCGGTGGCTAGATTAGCTTCTATGTAACTTTTATTTAAATTAACGCCATATTATTCTAGAATTTCATTTTCCAACATTCGTCACTAACCAGATAACCTTTAACCACACAAAGGATTATTAACATGCTTAGAAAATTGACACTCATCGCAGCCCTTTTCATCGTAGCCAATGCTCATGCTGGCAACGAGTTAACTATCAGTAAGTTAGCTAGTGATGCAAATACTAAAACAGCACTCCAACAAGTTGTAAAAAATAACGACCTCCCATCATGGATCTTAACTGGAGGTACTGAATCCCCATCAAATACTGTGACTTTAAACGGTAATGAATACCAAGTAGCAACAGCGTGCAAACCTCACAATTGCCCT